>JANXBB010000289.1 GCA_025061975.1 Caldifarciminota bacterium
TGAAATTTATGGAAGTGACCGGATACTTTTTGTTGATCGTTTAACTACTAATGATGTCACGAAACTAAAAGAATTTCAAGTTCAATATTCTACAATGTGTCTTCCAAATGGTGGAATTATCGATGACTTGTTAGTATATAACCTCCCTACTCATATTCTTTTAGTTGTGAATGGTGCACGGTGTAATCGCGATTTACAATGGATCACAGAAAACAAAAAGGGAGATGTTGAGATAATTGATCGAACTTCAGAAATAGCACAACTAGCAATTCAAGGACCGAAAGCTGAACAAGTTATGCAAAAATTATGTTCGATAAATTTAGGAGCGATTGACTATTACCGGTCTGCGTTTGTTACTATTGATAATATTAAAGTTTTAATTTCAAGGACTGGTTATACCGGCGAAGACGGATTTGAAATTTATGTGGACAACGATTTCGCACTTAGAATTTGGGATATGATTTTTGATGCCGGTAGAGAATTTGGAATTGAACCAATTGGACTTGGAGCTCGAGATACTTTAAGATTAGAAATGAAATATTGTTTATATGGCAGCGACATTACCGAAGATACAACTCCCCTAGAAGCTGGTTTAAATTTTATTGTGAAATTAGACAAAGCTAATACATTTATCGGTCAGGAAGCGCTGAGAAAAATTAAACTAGAAGGCCCTAAACGAAAGCTTATTGGGTTTGAGATGATCGACAGCATGATTCCCAGATCTCAATATTATATTTTAGTTAATGGAATTGAGGCGGGAAAAGTCACCAGTGGGAATTGGGGGCCATCTGTACAAAAAGGTATTGGCATGGGATATGTGCCAACTGAATTTTCTGTGATCGGCACCGAGCTTGAAATAGTATGTCGCGGTAAATTAGCTAAAGCAAAAATTGTAAGTACACCATTTTATAAATCAGGTTCAAGAAAATGAAAATTAACGAAAGGAGTAGAATACATGACAGAAGTAGTAATACCAGAAGAATTATATTACACTAATACTCATGAATGGATAAGAATTGAAAATGATCTCGGGACTATTGGTATAACTGATTATGCTCAAAAAGAACTTTCCGATATCGTATACATAGAATTGCCTGAAAATGGTAAGACATTTAACCGAGGCGACGTCCTGGGGACATTAGAAGCCGTAAAAGCAGTATCAGATTTTTATGCTCCAGTTTCTGGGGTTGTTATTGAAGTGAACGACAATTTGAAAACCCAGCCCGATTTAGTGAATAAAATGCCATACGGAGATGGTTGGTTAGTAAAAATAAAACTTACCAAACCTGACGAACTTTCTATGCTATTAAAAGCATCACAGTATAAAGAAATAATAACCGGACCCGGGGAATAAATAATCAAGATGTTTATCCCGCATACTCCTGAAGATAAAAATCAAATGCTTAAAAAAATTGGTGTATCTACATTTGAGGAACTGATTTCAGTAATTCCTCACGAGTTGCGGTTTACAAGCGAATTAAATTTACCAGAACCATTATCTGAACTAGAAATTTTAAACCACTGCCAGAAGTTAGCTGTGAAAAATAAACATCTTAAAGAATATGTTTCGTTTTTAGGCGGCGGGGTATATGATCATTTTATACCATCAATCATAAAACACATTGTAAGCCGCTCTGAATTTTATACTGCATATACACCATATCAAGCGGAAGTTTCGCAAGGAACATTACAAAC
>JANXBB010000008.1 GCA_025061975.1 Caldifarciminota bacterium
GAGTCTTAGTTTTGGCTTTTGCTGTTGGATTATTTCTATTCTTTATTCGTACCCCGGCAGGTCGGTTATGGTGGGATCGATTTAAGCTTAAAATTCCGATCTATGGGGATCTAACCTATAAGATCATTTTGAGCCGATTCGCAAGAATGTTCGAAACCCTTGATCGTACCGGACTTCCAATTCTACGATCACTTAGCCTTGTAAGTAAAACTGTAAATAATTCATATTTTCAGAAAAAAATTGAAGGGATCATTGAAGGAGTCAGACGGGGAAGGGGGCTTAGTGCTCCAATGAGAGAAGCTGAGGTTTTCCCGCCTATGGTGGTTCAAATGGTTGCTACTGGTGAAGAATCAGGATCTTTAGATGATATGTTACGACAAATTTCTGACTTTTACGATAAGGAAGTAGAAATTGCTGTGAAGAATCTTACGTCCATGATTGAGCCAATTTTAATCATGATTCTTGGGGCCGGTGCAGTGTTTGTGATTTTAGCTGTAATTTTACCTTATATGCAAATTCTCCAACAACTCGGACGGTAAATCCAATCTCCTAAACATCTAGGTTTTCAACATATTTAGCGTTGCGTTCGATAAATTCTCGACGGGGTTCAACTGCATCTCCCATTAAAATTTGGAAAATACGATCGGCTTCAGCTGCATCTTCTAACGTTACTTGCTTTAGTATCCGCGTTTCCGGATTCATTGTTGTAGACCAAAGCTGTTCAGGATTCATTTCGCCTAATCCTTTGTAACGTTGGATTTCATGTTTGTCGTCTTTATGTTTCTTAAGACATTCTTGAAGCTCTTCATCAGAATATAAGTAGAGTTCGGTTTTGTTGGTTTTAAACCGATATAATGGGGGTTGCGCAATATAGATATAACCGGATTCAATAAGCGGTCTCATAAAACGATAAAAGAAAGTTAAAAGCAAAGTTCGAATGTGTGATCCGTCGATATCAGCATCCGTCATAATGATAATTTTATGGTAGCGTGCTTTTTGAGGATCAAAATCATCTTCTGAAATACCAGCTCCAATTGCTGAAATAATACTACGGATTTCCGAGTTGGCAAGAATTTTATTTATGCCGGATTTTTCAACATTAAGAATTTTACCTCTAATTGGTAAAATTGCCTGAAATCTTCGATCTCGGCCTTGTTTTGCTGACCCCCCGGCTGAATCTCCTTCAACAATATAT
>JANXBB010000037.1 GCA_025061975.1 Caldifarciminota bacterium
CCTAATAGCAACTTGACCCTGTAAGTTAATATACCCGAAATTCGAGTCGATCTTTATTGGTGCAAATCCTTCTTTGAAATTTGATGCCCAATCAAATTGCGGTGCAATATAGAGTTTCCCTTCAAGATTAATAAATCCGTATCTGTCATTTTTTCTAATCACCGCTAAACCTTCCGAAAAATCTGAAGCCCAATCGTAATTTAACTTTATCGTAAGCTTACCTTTTAAATCACAAAAACCATATTTTTCCCCATCCGAAACTTTAAGAAGCCCTTCGGAAAAATTTTCTGCGTAGGGATATTTTAGTTCAAATACGATTTCGCCTTTTTTATTAATATAGTAAGTTTTACCATCTTTTTGTATACGAGCCCGACCCCAAGAAAAACTTTCAGCATAATCAAACTGGAGCGGAATTTTATATCGTCCGGTAGTATCAATGTAACCCCAGAGATTCTTTAATGATACGACCGCGAGTCCTTCCGAAAATTGACAAGCATGATCATAAATTGGATTTATCACGACTTTACCAGTCTCGTCTACATAACCGTATTTATTATTACGTTTAATTAAAAATAAATTTGTACCAAATCCTGTATTAATAAAAACCGCTATACACACTAAAGAAAAAACCCGTCTTCGGCTCATCTTCAGTGTTCTTACTTTTGAAGTTACTTAAGCATGCATTCTTTAAGTTCTATATCAAAACTGTATTTTTTCTTGGTACTGATTTAAAACTGCTTTCACAGTATTTGCCACATTTAATTCTTCTTTTTTCCGTGCACCACCTTCGGCTAAATGTTCCCGCCCGCCACCGAATCCGCCTAATATTTTGCCTATATTTTGAGCTAAATCTTTTGCAGGCATTTTCGTTTTAATGTCGTCTGAAAGCACTACTAAAAATTTGACTTGTTCTGAAGTCTCGGTAACTAAAATCGCACATAGATTTTCTTTAATTTGACTTCGTAATTCATCAGCCAAGATTCGTAATTCCGAAACCTCATAGTTTTCGTAATGAGCAAAAATAAAATTTAACCCTAAATATTTTTCTATATTTGAAATAAGTCTCTGAGCTTCAGTTTTTAAAATTTTCCGCTGCAGTTCAATTACACGTTTCTCGAGCTCAGTTTTTTCAACCAGTAGATCCCCGATCCGCTTGATAAGCTTATCCTCAGACACTTTGAGCAACATAGTTAGTTCATCTAAAAGTCTTTGCTCTTTTTTAACCTCTTCGTAAGCACGCATTCCAACATAAGCAGTAATTCGCCTAATCCCTGCTGAGACTCCTTCTTCGGATATGATTCTGAAAAGCCCTACCTCGCCGGTTTTTCTTAGATGTGTCCCCCCACATAATTCACAGGAAAAGTTCCCGATTTTAATTACATTGACTCTTTCGCCGTAACTTTCGCCAAAAAATGCTAAGGCGCCAAGTGCTTTAGCCTCGTCTATTGGGATATCTCTTAAATGTTCGACTTTAATATCTTCAAGTACTTTCTCGTAGACCAGCGTTTCAATCTTACTTATTTGGTCTTTTGTTAATGGCGAAGGTGCCCGAAAGTCAAATCGTAATCGACCCGGCTCAACCAAAGAACCTTCTTGTTTAGTAAACTCTCCAAGTACAATTCTTAATGCTTGATGCAAAAGATGCGTCGCAGTGTGGGCACGTTCAATTTCGCGACGGCGTTTTAGATCAACAATTGCTTTAACTGGTATTCGCTCCGAGATATAAACCCCTTCTTTTAGTTCTCCACGTATTAATTTACCTTTGGAAAACCGCCGCTGAGCTTTATAATAACTGTCACTAATTTCTAATTCAAAATTTTCTCCGATGATTTTTCCGGTATCGCCAACCTGACCACCGGCTTCGGCATAAAAAGGTGTTCGTTCAAGAAGCACTTCATATTCGGTGTCGTTTAGTTTTCGAACCAAAA
>JANXBB010000040.1 GCA_025061975.1 Caldifarciminota bacterium
AAAAATTATCCAAAATGGTGGACTGGTTGCTTTTCCTACTGAGACGGTATATGGTCTTGGAGCATCAGCATTTAATCCTTACGCAGTTGCCAAGATTTTCAAAGTAAAAAATCGCCCTAATTTTGATCCTATTATCGTCCACATTGCTGATTTTTCAGAACTTGATTTATTAGTAAAAGCTTGCCCACCTAAAGCACAAAAACTTATTGAAAAATTTTGGCCCGGTCCGTTAACTGTAGTGCTCCCTAAAACGTCTAAAATTCCTGAAATTGTCACTGCTGGTTTACCATCGGTTGCTGTTCGAATGCCAGCACATCCGGTCGCTCATGCGATAATTAAAAAGGCCCGGGTTCCAATTGCAGCACCAAGTGCAAATAAATTTGGTTATTTAAGTCCTACTACTGCCGAGCATGTAAAAAAACAACTTAACGGTAAAATCGATTTAATTATTGATGGGGGAAAATGCACCTGGGGGATTGAATCAACTGTAGTTTATTTCGAAGATGATAATGTCACGATTTTGCGTCATGGTGCAATTCCTAAAGAAGAGATTGAAGAGGTTATTGGCCCCGTAAAGACACTTAAAAAAACTAACCGAGTTCTTTCACCGGGCACCCTCCCGAAACATTACGCACCGAAAACTCCAGTTATAATATTAACAAAAAAAACAAAAATTGACCGCACAAAAAAAATTGGACTTTTAGCTTTTCGGCCTCCAACTAAAATTAACGGGTTTTATAAAGTTGAGATACTTTCTAAAAACGGTGATTATATTGAAGCTGCAGCTAATCTGTTTGAAGCTCTTCATAGACTTGATGAAGGTAATTTAGATCTTATTTATGCGCAAAAAGTAAAAGAAATAGGATTGGGGCGGGCAATTATGGAACGCCTTAAAAAAGCATCTTACAAAGAAAAAAGCTAATGGATAAAAATGCTTACAGTTAGTGAGATTATTGAAGCAACCCAAGGAACACTCGTTAAAGGAAATCCCAATTCGATTGTTCCTAAAATTAGTATCGATTCACGACGAATAAACAAAAAAGATGCCTTTATCGCAATTGTTGGTAAACAGTTTGATGGGCACCGGTTTATCAACGATGCAATAAAAAACGGTGCTGAAACGGTAATTTTGCATAAAATGCCTAATATTTACGAACTAATATCTAATATTATTCTAGTAAATGACACAAAAGAAGCACTCTTAAAAATTGCAGGTTATTATCGTCAAAAATTCCGTGTAAAAGTAATAGCAATTACCGGAAGCAATGGTAAAACAACAACTAAAGAAATGATTGCCTATATTTTAGCCCAAAAGTTTAAAGTTTTAAAAGCTCCGGAGAGTTTTAATAATGATATTGGCGTCCCCTTAACTTTGTTTCAGATTCGGCCTGAAACTGAAGTTGTCGTGTTAGAAATGGAAATGAACGAATTCGGAGGTATAAGAAAATTAACGAAAGCTGCAATGCCCCAGATTGGAGTTATTACTAATATTGGTGACACTCATCTTGAATTTTTGAAGGACCGTCACGGAGTAGCTTTAGAAAAGCAAGAACTGCTCGAAGCACTTAACGGCCACGGTTCAGCAGTTCTTAATCGCGATGATCCTATGGTTGTTAAAATCGCTGAGCCTTTTGAGTTTTATAAAAAACTATATT
>JANXBB010000100.1 GCA_025061975.1 Caldifarciminota bacterium
TTAATAATATATATATACCAAATATTTTTAAAAGAATACATAACCTTAAATTATTTATAAAAAATGAGCATTTTACTATTCAAATTGATAGTGTTTTAAATAATCTAATTAATTGCACAGGATTAATAGGTCTAACTAAAAATAAACTGTTTGCTGAAGTAACCTCAATGGTTATTACTAATCAACATTATTTAATACAAAACTTAAAAAATTTTTACATTGGAATAACGGACACTTTAATATTTTTAAATAATCTGTCTATTGTTTTTAATAGTGGACAATTACAACTAGAAATTTTAAAAACTGCTAACCAACCATTAGCTATGGATCTTTCAGGAAGCCGAGTTCCAATAGAAGATGTTTGTATTTTGCTTAATTTACCTTTTCGTATTAAAGGGAAGGCCGATTTTACAATACAGTGTGGTTCTTTCATAAAATCTGAAAGAAACGTTTTCATGACATGTAAGTTAAATGCTCAGGATGTTCAATTTCCTTATCAAATGCTACATAACACAGCGACTAAAATCGTTTCAGAAAATTATTTAATTAACATAAAAAATATCATTTGGGATTGCGAATTAACTGATCGTAAATTTATCATCAATACTTGTCGTGTAGTTTATCGTCGAGATACTTCTCAATTAAATGGTTATTTTACAATACCTTGCGAAAATTTTTGTGGTTCTTTATTTGATTTTACATGGATTAAAAATATTTCTGAAATACCTTTATTAATTAATGTTCACTTATCAGATCCCGGTGCGTGGATATTATTTTTTTTAAAAGATATTATTGATGTTAAAGACGCAAAAATATACGGTAGCGGGCAAATTACTGGTACATTAAATTCTCCAGTGTTTAATGGGTCAGTTGACATAGACGACGGGGTAGGAGAGATTGTTTTAACTCATACTCAATACTATGGTTTAAATGCCCAACTTTACTTTAATGATAAGTTTATAAATGTTAATATTAATGCACATTCTCGTATCGCAGATTCCACTGAAAATAATATTACTGCACAAGGTACTTTAAGACTCGCTAATTTTACAAAACTTGACAGTTTTTTTGTTTCTATAAATTTCCGAAACGTACCAATTCAACCCCATAAAGAGTTTTTTGCAGTTATTAATGGCGAAGTAGTTTTGTCATCTCAATATAAAACTTCAAGAAATTCTAATTTGTTATCTTTACATGGTAACGTTATGAGACTAGTAATTAAAGGTAATATAGCGATTAAGGAGGCGCTGATTACTACTGAATTCGGTAGTTCGAGCGGGGTTTCTGTTTTTACTGATTCAAATGTTATTTTTGATCTTAAAGTTACCGGTGAGCGGGACGTTTGGCTAAGGAATTCTATTACTGATTGTGAATTTCGGGTTAACTTGTCAATTATATCGGAAGAATCCGGGAGTCTTTGGGTCGGAGAACTTCAAGCTATCCAGGGAAATGTTTATTATCTTGATCACACGTTAACGCTTACCCGTGGGGTCATTGTTTTTGACAATATTCCCAATGTTAATCCTCTTATAAATATTTCGGCGGAACTTTTAACTCGCCCGATACATATTGCAAGAGATTTTACTAAACCAATTAAGATAATTCTTAATTTAAGCGGGCGGTTTAAAGAACCACAATTTTCATTTTCATCGGATCCCCCGTATCTAAATGAAGTTGATATTTTAAGTTATCTTAACTTTAATGTATCATGGCAAGAGATGACAGCAATGGAAACTCGCGAAGTAATTACGAGAATGCTTTCAAATAAACTTATTGGATATTTCGAACGGGAATTATCGAAAAGAATCCGCGAGAAAATTTTTTTTGAATATTTCTGGATAGAAAGCGGTTTACTATCGGAAAATGGGGTGAAAATTTCTTTTGGTAAGTATATTGGATCAAAACTTTATATAAATTACGAATACACTGTTACCAGCGACGTTTACGATGTTTTTCGTATTGAGTATTATCTTAAGAAAAATCATATGCTCGTTGGCGAACGCAACGAGACTGGTAACTATCGCATTTTTTATCAATATAATATACGGTATTAAGTAAATTCAGATTAATGTTTGCTGAAGTTTCGCTTCTAGAATCATCGATTGATTTTCTATCGTATTACGTCCCTCAAAATTTAATTCCCTATCTTAAAATAGGTTCACTTGTTAAAGTGCCTTTACGAGGCAAAATAAAACCAGGAATTGTAGTAGCAGTTCACGATCGAATGGAGGTATTCAATCACAAAAATACAATTTTAAAGGAGATATTTCAAGTTGTTGATGAACAATTTATTCCGGAAAATTTACTAAATCTTTTATCATGGGCACGAGAATATTATTTTGCAAGTTGGGGACAAATTTTTCAGCTTGTACTTTCGCTACCTGTTTATTGCTATTCAGTTACACCGAGAAATTTGAATCGACAAGAGAATTTTTTATCATACGGAATGTCGGAAAAATGTAAATGTGATGACGAATTTCAAGTAATATTAGATACTGTTAATAATCGGAAACATCGAGTATTTTTGTTGCTTAATAACATAAATATTCCACTATATAAGTACTATCGAGAATTGATTATAAATACCCTACAATTAGGACGAAGTGTAATATTCCTGGTACCTGAAATCAGAAACATCAAGGAAATCATTTCAAGGTTAGCTGTTAATGAAAATCTGATATCAATTTGGCATTCCGGACTTAAGACTTCTGACCGTCGTAAAATCTGGTTCAAAATCAAAAGTCAAAAAATATCGTTGGTTATAGGCACAAGATCGGCGCTTTTTATGCCGATAAACGATTTAGGGCTGATAATTATTGCTGAGGAACATTCAAGATACTATAAAGAAGAACGGGCATTTCACTATCATGCTCGCGAATTAGCGATTAGATACGGTGAAATCTCACAAGCAGCAGTTCTTTTGGAAAGTAGTACTCCATCAATCGAATCTTTTTACAATACTCAAATTAAAAAATTTAAGTTAATAACAATTGCTCATAAGTTTATTAATTCTGTATCCAATGTGAGGGTTATAAATTTACAAAAACATCGAGATTGGATTATTTCAGAACCACTGAAAGAAGAAATTTTACGGGCTAATAAACAAGGTGGCAATGTTTTGCTGTATCATAATAAAATTGGTTATGCGCGATTTGTGATTTGTGGAGATTGCGGATATATCCACACTTGCCTTCGATGCGGTGTCCCATTGGCACTAGACCTTGAAAGAGATTTATTTATATGTCGAATGTGTACTAATCAAACGTCAACTTTTGATGTGTGCCCTTCTTGTCACGGATACAATTTTATTTATCGGGGATGGGGAATTCAAAAAATTGTTTCCGAACTAAAAAAAATTTTACCCAATACCCCAATATCAGTTATAACTTCTGAATCGTCTTGGAAAACGCTCGAGCCTGACAAGAATATACCACAGATATTTGTTGTTACTAAGTTTGGCCTTTGGAAA
>JANXBB010000041.1 GCA_025061975.1 Caldifarciminota bacterium
TGATGAAACGGTGGATTTAGCAATAAATCTAGGTGTTGATCCTAAAAAACAAGACCAATTAGTCCGCGGGACAGTTACGCTTCCCTATGGAACGGGTAAAAAAATCCGAATATTAGTTCTAACTCGTGGTGAAAAAGAAAAAGAGGCACTTGACGCCGGAGCTGATTATGTTGGTTTTGACGAGTATATAAACAAAATAAAGGATGGATGGTTAGATTTCGATGTAGTAGTAGCGACCCCTGATGTTATGTCGGAAGTAGGGAAATTAGGAAAAATTCTAGGGACCAAAGGCCTTATGCCATCACCTAAAACAGGAACTGTAACATTCGAAGTTGGGCAAGCAGTAAAAAGTCTTAAAGCTGGCAAAATTCAGATAAAGACTGATAAAACCGGAAATGTACATACAATCGTGGGCAAAGTTTCCTTTGAAAATGAGAAATTGGAAAAAAATGTTATAGCAGTGATTTCTGAACTACTCAAGCTGCGCCCGGCAACAGTAAAAGGACAATATATTCGTAGTGCTACGCTTTCTGCAACAATGGGGCCAGGTTTTAAACTAGACGTTAAAGAATTAATGGAATTAGCACGAAAGGAAACATAATTATGGTAGCTAACGAAAAAATTGTTATTGTAGATAACTTAGTAAGCATTTTAGAATCCGCAAAAGCAATATACTTTACAGACTTAAGTAAAATTAACGCAAATGAAATTTCACAATTACGTGGGTTATGTCGCGCTCGAAATGTAAAAATAAAAGTTGTAAAAAATCGCCTTTGTCAGTTAGCATTAGAGAAAATTAACATTAAAGAGGCAGATCAGTTTCTTGTTGGGCCTACTGCTCTTTTCGTGGCATACGATGATCCTTTAGTTCCGATAAGATTGATAAAAGATTTTCGCCAAAAAAATCCTCAGTTACAATTTAAAGGTGCTTTTATAGAAGGGTTAATTTTTTCGGCCAATCAGTTTGAATATCTATCTAAAATTCCTTCAAAAATTGAACTATACGGACATTTGTTATCAGTACTTCAACAGTCAATAGTGGTTTTTGTTTATAGCTTGGAATCGCTTTTAGGGCAACTGGTTATGGGCCTTGAGGAAATAAAAGCCAAAAAGGAATCACAAAAAGAGATTTGATTGTAAACAATGAAAAATGCAACAAAAAGAGGAGGAAAAAATGAGTGACGAAAAGAAAAATATTCAATCTATAATCGATGCAATAAGCGAATTAAAAGTAGTGGAGTTAGCAGAATTAATTTCGGCGCTTAAGGAAAAGTTTGGGATAAGTGGCGCTGCATTTGTACCAAGTATGGTTGGCACCGGAGCTCAAGAGCAAACAGCTGCACCTGCAGCACAAGAAGAGACGAAAACTGAATACAAAGTTACTTTGGTGTCTGTTGGCGACAAGAAAATTCAGGTTCTAAAAGAACTCCGAGCGCTTACCAATTTAGGTTTAAAAGAAGCTAAGGATTTAATTGACAAAGCACCCGCGGTAATAAAAGAGGATGCTACAAAAGAAGAAGCCGAAAAAATAAAAGCAAAACTAGAAGAGGTGGGCGCTAAAGTAGAAATTAAATAATAAAGCTGATTATCTTTGGTTTTTTAGTTTTTATCAAAATTTGAAATATTATAAAACAACTTCAGTAATATTAAAGGTTTAAAATATGAATATAAAAGATTTTTCTAAATTACCTCAATTTTTAGAAATTCCTGATTTACTTTCAATCCAGTTAGATTCTTTTCGTGAGTTTCTTCAGAATGACAAAAAGCCTGACGAACGAGCTAAGGTTGGATTAGAAGCAATTCTTTATGAGAATCTTAATATTCCTGATCTGAGAAAAAATTATGCTTTAGAATATGTTAATTATGAAGTTGGGGAACCTAAATATACACCTGAAGAAGCGATTGAGAAAATGGTGTCGTACACGGTGCCTCTTAAGGTTAAAGTACGGTTGATAAAAAAAGAAAAAGATTCTGAAAAAATAAAAGATATCATAGAAGAAGAAGTTTTCTTATGCGATTTACCATATATGACTGAAAAAGGAACTTTTATCATTAACGGCGTCGAACGAGTAGTTGTAAATCAGCTTCATCGGTCACCAGGGGTGTATTTTACAAAAGAGGAAAATGAGTACCACGCATTAGTTATTCCTTATCGAGGTGCTTGGGCCGAATTTATAATCGGCGACAATGATATTTTATATATTGTATTAGATCGGCGTCGTCGAATAAATTTAGCTACTTTTTTTCAGGCAATGGGATTTTCATATGAAGAAGTTTTTCGGATGTTTTTTAATGTAGGGTATGAAGAGTTGAAAGAAGGTTATATAATAGGGCAACAAATTGTTAGTGATAACAATTTTATTTTGGCTGAAGTTGGAGACAGATTAACGCCTGAGTTAATTAAGCTATTGCAATCTAAGGGATTCAACAAAGCATGGATAATTGACGAAGGAGAAGTAGGAAGCAGAATATTGATCAAAACAATAAAGTCGGAAAAAAGAATGGATAAGTCAACTGCAGTAAAGAAGATCTACACGAGAATGCGTAACATTGTTCCGCATTCTGTAGAAGTTGCCGAAAATATAATTTTAGGAATGTTATTCGATCCTAGGCGATTTAATTTAGGAGAAGTAGGGAGATACAAGTTAACCCGAAAGTTAGGACCGGAGGTAAGCGATAAAGGGCATGGTTTTACAAAAGAAGACATGATTTTGATTATAAAGAAGCTTATATCAATAAAAGAAAATCGTCTTCCGGTAGATGATATTGACCATTTAGCTAACAGAAGAGTGCGACGCGTAGGTGAACTTTTAGAAAATCAGATGCGCGCTACATTACAACAATTAGCACAAAGTATTAAAGAACGTGCTAGTTATATAGAGTTGTCTCAGGCTTCTCCAAATGATTTAATTAACGCTAATATTGTCGCTAATTCTGTAACTAAGTTCTTTACCCAAAACCAACTTTCTCAATTTATGGAGCAAACAAATCCACTTACTGAGCTCATTCATAAAAGACGAGTATCAGCCTTAGGGCCCGGTGGACTTACTAAGGAAACTGCGGGTTTTGAAGTTCGCGATGTTCATTATTCGCACTATGGAAGAATTTGTCCAATTGAAACTCCGGAAGGCCCCAACATTGGTCTAATTGCTACTATAGCTACATATGCCAAAATAGATCGGTACGGGTTTATTGCCACTCCTTATTGGAAAGTTAAGGATGGTGTGGTACTTAAAAAAATCGAGTACTTAAATCCTGAAGAAGAAGAGGGGAAATGTATTGCTCAAGCCGATTCTCCTCTTGACGAAAACCGTCGTTTTGCTAGTCGTGAAGTCATTGCTCGCAAACAAGGTGACGTAATTACTGTTACTCCGGAAGAAGTTGATTATATGGATATTACTCCCAAACAATTGTTTTCGCCTTCTACAATTTTGATTCCGTTCCTTGAACACGATGACGCCGATCGTGCATTAATGGGTGCAAATATGCAAAGACAGGCAGTACCTCTTTTGATTCCTGAAAAACCTTTAGTTGCTACGGGAGTAGAAGGAAAGTTTGCCCGAGCGGCTAATGCAGTTATTACTGCTTCTGAGGATGGTGAAGTAATAAAAGTCGATTCTGAAACAATAGTTTTAGCAACAGATGATGGTGCCAAAGAATATAAACTAAAAAAATTTGTTAAATCCAACCAATACACGTGTCTTTCTTTCCGGCCTAAAGTAAAATTAGGCCAGAAGGTAAAAAAAGGGGATCTATTGGCAGATGGCCCAGCAACTGACGATGGGCAATTAGCGCTGGGGCGAAATGTTCTTGTTGCTTATATCCCATGGTACGGTTATAATTATGAAGACGCAATAATTGTTTCAGAAGATTTAATAAAAAACGATGCATTTACTTCAATCCAAATTTTGGAATTTGAAATTCAAGCACGTGATACAAAATTAGGACCGGAGGAAATAACTCGCGATTTACCAGGAGTCTCCGAGAGCGAACTTGAGAATCTTGATGAATTTGGGATTGTGAGAATTGGTGCAAAAGTTAACCCGGGCGATATTTTAGTAGGAAGAATAACTCCTAAGGGCGAGACAGAATTTACTCCGGAGGAGAGATTACTTCGAGCAATTTTTGGAGAAAAAGCGTCAAACGTTCGTGATACTTCACTGCGCGTTGAAAGCGGAGTAAGCGGAATTGTGATTGGACGACAGATACTATCAAATTTTTCTAACCCTAACCCACTAAATAGATATCTTGAAGCAGAACGTATAAGTCGAGTCGAACATAAATACGAAATTCGAAAAAAATTTTTACAAGAGCAATTAGCTGTAAAATTGTTTAAAATTCTGAGCGGTGAAAAAATTAGTCGAAACTTATATAATGGGAAAGAGCAACAGATACTAAAATCCGGCGAATATTTTACTTTAGACGCCTTAAAAAATGTCGTTCGGCTTAAATTTGAAAAATTGCGAGAAATTATAAAATGTATAGGTAACCGCGAAAAAGCTTTGGAGGTTCGAAAAATTTTAGCTGAATTTGAAAAAGATGTTAAAGAATTGCAAAAAGCACAAAAAGCGGAGATTGAGCGTGTATTAAGAGGTGACGAGTTGCCCAAAGGCGTTTTGCAATCGGTCCGAATTTTTATCGCACAAAAAAGGAAACTTTCGGTTGGAGACAAAATGGCCGGTCGTCATGGTAATAAAGGGGTAGTCAGTAAAATTCTTCCCCGAGAAGATATGCCCTACCTTGAAGATGGTACCCCGGTTGATATTGTTCTTAATCCTTTAGGGGTTCCTTCGCGTATGAACATCGGACAGATCTTAGAGGCTCATCTGGGTTGGGCTGCACGGGAATTAGGATATCAGGCAATTACTCCAGTATTTGAAGGTGCGACGGTAGAAGAAATCAAAGAAGAACTAAGAAAAGCAGGTTTACCGGAAAACGGTAAAATTAAACTTTATGACGGAAGAACCGGTGAACCGTTCGACAGCGAAGTAGTTGTAGGCTGTATATATATGATGAAGCTGATTCACATGGTTGACGATAAAATCCATGCTCGTTCAATTGGCCATTACTCATTAATTACCCAACAACCCCTAGGAGGAAAAGCGCAATTTGGTGGTCAACGGTTTGGTGAAATGGAAGTTTGGGCACTAGAAGCACACGGCGCTGCTAATACTTTACAAGAAATGTTGACTATTAAATCGGACGATGTTGAAGGACGAAGTGCTTTATATAACGCATTGATTCGTGGCGAAAATCCACCAGCTCCAAAAATTCCTGCCAGTTTTTCGGTATTAGTGAAGGAATTGGCAGGGCTTTGTTTAGAATTAATTCCTGAAAAGGAGCGGAAATGATCGAAAAGGATTTTTTAGATTTTGAGTCACTAAGAATAAGACTTGCTTCACCGGAAACAATTAGATCGTGGTCTTCCGGTGAAGTTACAAAACCGGAAACAATAAATTACAGAACCCAAAAACCTGAAAGGGACGGTTTATTTTGCGAAAGGATTTTCGGTCCTGTCAACGATTATGAGTGCAATTGTGGGAAATATAAAAAAGTAAAGTATAAAGGGATTGTTTGCGATCGTTGCGGAGTAGAAGTAACTACTTCTAAGGTTCGTAGAGAACGTATGGGACATATAGAACTTGTTGTTCCCGTAGCACATACTCTATTTTATCAAGCGCCACAATCAAAAATTGCATTAGTGCTGGGACTTTCATCTCAAGAAGTGGAAGCAATTGTTAATTACGAGGTATATGTAGTCTTAGAAAAAGGAAATTCTCCATATAAAGTAATGGATTTGCTTTCTGAAGAAGATTATTTTAATGAACGAGATAAATACGAAGGTTTTGTATGCGATACCGGGGCACCAGCCTTAAAATATTTGTTACGAAACATTGACCTAGAAGAGTTATCTTATGACTTACGAGCTAAAATAAAACTTGAATCTTCAAGAAGGTTTATGTTGTTACGAAGACTTCGTGTTATCGAAGCGTTTCGTAGCAGTGGCATAAAGCCCGAATGGATGATTTTAGAGGTTTTACCGGTTATTCCACCAGATTTAAGGCCTTTAGTACCGTTGGACGGAGGGCGTTATGCTACAGCCGACTTAAATGATCTTTACAAACGCGTAATAGTTAGAAACAATCGGTTAAAGAATTTATTGTCAATAAAAACGCCCGAAATAATTTTGAAAAATGAAAAAAGAATGCTTCAGGATGCAGTTGATGCTCTGTTTAATAACGAAAAACGTCCTCGTCCTATAAAAGGTAAAGGAAATAGGCCTCTAAAAAGTCTCTGTGAAATTTTACGGGGCAAGCAAGGACGTTTCCGTCATAATTTATTAGGGAAGCGCGTTGACTATTCTGGACGTTCGGTTATAGTGGTCGATCCTAATTTAAAATTGTCCCAGTGTTCACTACCTAAAGAAATGGCACTTGAACTATTTAAACCGGTTATTTATCGAAAATTAGAAGAAAAAGGAATTGCTGATAGCGAAAAAAGTGATAAAATATTATATAAACGCGAAGCTCCTGAAGTTTGGGAAATATTAGAAGAAGTTACCCGAGATTGGCCGGTGCTTCTTAATCGTGCTCCAACACTTCATCGAGTATCAATTCAGGCATTTTTCCCTGTTCTTTCTGAAGCCCGTGCTATCGGCATACATCCTATGGTTTGCCCACCATTTAATGCTGATTTTGACGGCGATACTATGTCAGTGCATGTGCCGTTGACTCCGGAAGCTATTTTAGAGTCGGCAATTTTAATGCTTTCGTCCAATAATATTTTATCTCCGGCTAATGGTAAACCGTTAACTGCTCCCACCCAGGATATTGTAGCAGGTATTTATTATTTAACGAAAACCAAACCGAATATAAAATCTGACAGGAAATATTATGACGACTTTTTTGAGGTTCATTCTGCGGTGGATTTAGGGGTACTCGACATTCATACACCGATAGAATTTAGGTATAAAGGAATTAAATATGAAACTACTGCAGGGCGAGTATTATTTAATGAGGTTCTACCGGAGGACCTTCGATTTGTTAACGAGACCATTGATAAAACAAAACTCGTCCGATTAATTGAAATTTGCACAAAAAAGTTTAAATTTAGTGAAGTTGCCGAATTGCTTGACCGAATAAAAGATTTAGGCTTTAAAATTGCTACTAAATCAGGGTTATCAATCGGTATTGATGACATTGTTACGCCACCGGAAAAAATCAAAATTTTGAAGAAAAGCGAAGCCGAGTTAAAAAAGATAATAGATAATTATAATAGAGGACTTATTACCGAAGCTGAAAAATATGATAATACAGTAAATATCTGGACTTTGGCAACCGGTGAGGTTGAAGAAGCTCTTATGGAACACTTAGCTAAAGATCAGGACGGATTTAATCCAATCTTCATTTTACTGGATTCCGGTGCTCGTGGATCACGAACCCAAGCCGCACAAATAGGGGGAATGCGTGGGCTTATGGCTAAACCTCGGCGTGGTACCGAAAAAGAAGAGGTAATTGAAACACCGATAAAAAGTTCTTTTAAAGAAGGGCTTTCAGTATGGGAATATTTTATTTCAACCCACGGTGCTCGCAAGGGATTGACTGATACAGCATTAAAAACTGCTGAAGCGGGTTATCTAACTCGTCGATTAGTCGATGTAGCTCAAGGCGTGATTATTACTATGGAGGATTGCGGGACAATTTTAGGCGAAGACGTTTCGGCTTTGCGGGAAGGTGGGGAAGTAATCGAATCGCTAGCAGAACGTATTGCCGGTCGAATTGCTGCAGATGATATTTATAATCCGATTACTAAGGAATTAATCGTTAAGCGTGGTGAAGAAATAACTGACGAGAAAGCCGAGGAGATTGAAAATGCAGGTATTGAGACAGTACGTGTACGTTCGGTATTAACATGCGAGGCCAAAGAAGGACTTTGTGTAAAATGTTATGGTCGGAATTTAGCAACAGGTCGACTTGTAGAAATCGGCGAAGCAGTAGGAGTAATTGCTGCACAATCGATTGGTGAACCCGGAACGCAGTTAACCTTACGAACTTTTCATATTGGTGGAATAGCAACAAGAATTGGGGAACAGACTAAAGCGATAGCAAAATTTGATGGCACAGTTAAATTTGAAGATTTAAATGCGGTAAAGCGGAGCGACGGTGAAATTGTTGCACTTGATGCCGGCAAAATGGTCTTAACCGGTGATGGACGTGCATTAACTTACAGTGTACCTAAAGGTGCAATATTACGAGTTTCTTCAGGAGAAAAAGTTAAAGGAGAAACGGTTTTATTTGAATGGGATCCGTATTCTATATATATTAGCGCTACCAAAAAGGGCATTTTAAAATATTACGAAATTGAAAAAGGACGGACGTTATCAATCGATATCGATGAGCGTTCCGGCCGACATATGAAAATAATTACTGACGACCGGGAGCGTAAATTGCATCCGAAATTAGTGATAGTTGATGATAATGGCCATATATTAGAAGAGCACGCATTACCCACTGGTGCATATCTTTTAGTAGATGACAATACGAATGTTCTTCCAGGCGATCCTTTAGCAAAAATTTTAAAAGAAATTGCTAAAACTAAAGATATTACCGGGGGATTGTCAAAAGTTGCTGATCTTTTTGAAGCAAAAGTAGTTAAAGATGCTGCAGTAATTTCAGACATTGATGGTGTTGTAGAGATTGGCGAACCTAAGATGGGAATTAGAAAAGTAAGAGTAATCGCTGAAGACGGAAGCTTTAAAGAATACAATATTCCGTATGGACGTTACTTGCTTGTAACTAATGGCCAGAAAGTTTCTGCGGGCGATAAGTTGTGTGAAGGACAGGTTGATCCTCATGATATTTTACGGGTAAAAGGATGGAAGGATACTCAAGAGTTTTTGACTAATCAAATACAAGCAGTATATCGGTTGCAGAAAGTAAAAATTAATGATAAACATATTTCAGTTATTGTTCGTCAGATGTTGCGCAAAGTCAAAATTGAAGACCCGGGCGATTCTAATTTTATTGAAGGTGAAATTGTCGATCGAATAAAAGTTAACGAAGAAAATGAGCGTTTAATTAAAGAAAATTTGAAACCGGTAAGTTTTCATAATATCCTTATGGGTATCACACGAGCGGCATTATTAACAGACAGTTTTCTTTCAGCAGCGTCGTTTCAAGAAACAACTCGAATCTTAGCTGAAGCAGCAATTCAAGGAAAAAGAGATAAACTTATTGGACTTAAAGAAAACGTGATTGTAGGACGATTAGTACCGGCTGGAACAGGATTTAGGGACTTTGTAAAATTAGCATCTAAAGCAGAAGAAATAGAATCAAAACAAGAAGCAGGATAATTATGAAAATGACAAACTTAAATGGAGGACTTTAATGCCAACAATTAACCAATTAGTTCGCAAAGGGCGGAAGAAGGTAAAAAAGCCGTCTAAATCACCGGCACTTGCCGGTAATCCGCAACTACGCGGAGTTTGTACGCGTGTTTATACAGTTACTCCCAAGAAACCGAATTCTGCACTTCGTAAAGTATGCAAAGTGAGACTTTCTTCAGGTTATGAAGTTACAGTTTATATTCCCGGCGAAGGACATAACTTACAAGAACACTCAATCGTTTTAGTGCGTGGTGGTCGTGTAAAAGACCTGCCTGGAGTTCGTTATCATGTGGTACGAGGGGTGTATGATTGTGCGGGTGTAGAAAATCGACGTCAAGGTCGGTCTAAATACGGTGCTAAAAAACCTAAAGCACAAAGTGGAGGTAAATAATGGCGCGTAAAAAAGTCAAAAAAAAGAGAATCATAGCTCCCGATCCGAAATATAATTCTGTCCTTGCAGCACGGTTTATTAATAATCTCTTTTGGGACGGAAAAAAGACAATCGGTCAGAAAATCTTTTATGAGGCACTAGAGTTGATTGAAAAAAAGACCAAAGAAAATGGATATGCAGTTTTCGAACGAGCAATAAACAATGTAAAACCGATTCTTGAAGTTCGGCCTAGACGAGTTGGCGGTGCTACCTATCAAATTCCTATGGAGGTTCCGCCGAATCGTCAAGAAACATTAGCTATAAAGTGGATAATTCAAGCAGCTAGAGCGCGTCCGGAGTATCGAATGGTTGAGCGATTGGCAAACGAACTTATTGATGCTTCTAAAAATCAGGGAGCAGCAATTAAGAAAAAAGAAGACACCCATAAAATGGCTGAGGCTAATCGTGCTTTTGCCCACTACCGGTGGTAAAGTATTCATCAGTGCAGTATGTTTTATGCGGGATTAGAAAAAGTAGCACGATTGATATTTTCATTTCAACTGTGTAATTTTAACGAACTTGATAAAATTCCCCCGCCGCCTTGTATAATTGCTGCTAACCATGTTAGTCCTTATGATCCGATAATCTTAGTACTCCAATTATATCCTTGGCTTAAAAAATACAACAAGAAAATTATGTTTTTAACAAATCGAAAAATTCTTACACTTTTTGGTCCATTTTATAGGTTTTTTGGAATGTTCCCTAACACAAAAGAGGGGTTAAAAAAAGCTATCGGTTATCTAAAAAATGGTTTACCGGTAGGAATTTTTCCTAATCGGGATCGCGATAAATATTCAATTAGGATGTTTCATTTGGGGCC
>JANXBB010000044.1 GCA_025061975.1 Caldifarciminota bacterium
AAGAGAAGAAAGAAGAGAAGTCCGAAGAGTTAACAAAGACTTGGTTGGGAATTACAGTAAAAGAGGCTTCGGGCATAAAAGGTGTTGAAGTATCAGAAGTTGAAGCAGGTAGTGTTGGTGATTTGGCAGGAATTCAAAGTGGTGATATTATCCTAAAAATTGATAAATATGAAATTACTAGTATTGCTGATTTTTCTCGGGCAGTTAACGCATTAAAAAATACTAAACGGCCAATTCTTTTCCGAATCAAACGTGGTAGTGCTTCTTTGTTCATTGCAGTAACTCCGGAGTAATTGTAATTAATGGCACAATCTTTAGCAAAGTTTCGTAAAGATAAAAAAAACCGGAGTTTTGTTTTATTTTTGTTCCTGTTTGCAATTCCTATATATGCTCAAAAAGAGCTTTATTTTTTAGAGTTTTCTGGGGTTATTAGTCCGGTAAGTGCAAGTTATATAGTTTCCGGTATTAAGAATGCTGAAAAATCCCAAGCTCAAGCTTTGATAATTAAACTTAACACCCCTGGAGGTTTAGATGAGTCCATGCGTGAGATTGTTACTGCGATTTTAAATGCTCAAATACCGATAATTACTTATGTAGCGCCTTCTGGAGCTCGTGCAGCATCCGCCGGTGTATTTATTGCTTATGCTAGCCATATCTTAGCAATGGCTGAAGGAACAACAATTGGAGCTGCTCATCCAATTAGTATTGGGGGAAAAGAAATTCCCCCAGAGCTTAAAGAAAAGATTACTAATGATGCAGTAAGCTATCTTGTAGCAATAAGTGAAAAACGAAACCGTAATAAAACCTGGGCTGAAGAAGCAGTGCGAAAATCTTCGTCGGTCAGTGCCGAAGAAGCATTAAAATTAGGCATTTGTGATTTAATCGCAAATAATGAGGAAGAGCTTTTAAGAAAGTTAGATTCATTAGCTGTAGCTAAAAAGCTTCCATCGAGATTTACTGGTGCGGCTAAAAAATCGATATCGTTAAGTTTTCGAGAACGAATACTTTTAATCTTGACTAATCCTAATGTTGCTTATATCCTTTTGATGTTAGGAATTTATGGATTACTTTTTGAATTACAAGCTCCGGGAAGTATTTTACCGGGTGTTGTTGGTGCAATATGTTTAATTTTAGCACTTTATGCTTTAAGCATTTTACCAACAAATTATACCGGACTAGGGCTGATTGGAATTGCTGTGTTATTTTTCATCTTAGAAATTTATATTACCTCATACGGACTTTTAGCATTAGGAGGAATTTTAGCGTTGATTTTGGGATCACTGCTTTTATTTTCAGGAAATGTTCCTTATTATAAAATTACTATGTCAATATTAATTGCCGTTGTGATATTATCTGCAGCATTTTTGCTTCTAATGATATTTTTAGGAATTCGAGCTCACAAGAGAAAAATAACTACCGGTCAAGAAGGCTTAATTGGTGAGTTAGGTCGAACATCCACTGAACTTAATCCTGAGGGGACAATTATAATTCATGGAGAATTGTGGAATGCGCATTCATTAAATGGACCAATTGCAAAAGGCGAAGTTGTTAAAGTAGTAAAAATTGAAGGTTTAAAATTATACGTTGTTCGAAATCCGGAGCGATAAATGATTTTACTTGATGGTAAAGAAGTTTCGTCAAAAATCAAGGAAAGTTTAAAAATTGAGGTAGCAGAATTAAACGCTAAAGGTATTGTGCCTAACTTAGGAGTAATTTTAGTTGGAGAATTTCCCCCCTCAGTTATTTATGTACGAAACAAAGAGCATGCCTGTAAAGAAGTAGGAATCAAGACAACAACAATCCATCTTAAAGAAAATGTTGCGGAGTCCGAACTTATGAGGATTATTGAAGAGTGGAATGCTAATCCGAAAATTTCCGGTATTTTAGTTCAGATGCCCCTTCCTCCGCATATTAATCATCACCGCATTTTAAATACAATCTTGCCGACAAAAGACGTTGACGGGCTGTGTAATCTAAACTTAGGAAACTTAATTTCGGGCCGTGAGCCGTATTTTTACCCCTGTACACCATTAGGAATAATTGAACTATTATATTATTATCAGATAACTCCTCGCGGGCGCCATTGTGTAATAGTTGGTCGGGGCGAACTGGTTGGTAAACCTTTAGCCAATATGTTGCTTTTAAAAAACATCTTTCAATATGAAGGTAACGCTACAGTAACTGTTTGTCACAGTCAAACTCCAAATCTTAGTTATTATACTTCGTTAGCAGATATTCTAATTGTCGCGATTGGTAAACCTGAGTTTGTTAAAAAAGAAATGGTGAAGGATAATGCAGTAGTTGTTGATGTTGGAGTAAATCGAATAAGTGTTAACAAAAACAACAAAAATATAACAAAGTTGGTCGGTGATTGTGATTTTGAAGCTCTTAAAGAGAAAGTTTACGCTATTACTCCGGTTCCAGGTGGTGTTGGGCCAATGACTGTAGCAATGCTTTTAAAAAATACTGTACGAGCCTCAAAAATTAATGCGGGGCTTTAGCAATGAACGAGTTTAAGAAATATAAAGATTTAGTTGAACGAGAACTGCGCCAAATTTTTACAAATCGATTGAGAAAAATCACGCCTAAAGCATTGTATTCGGCGATGACCTATTCAGTATTAGGCCCGGGCAAACGACTGCGACCAATACTTTGTTTAATGGCTTATGAAGCCACCTGTAATAAAATGAATCGGCCGGTTAAATATTCAGAAATCCTGCCTTTTGCTTGTGGTTTAGAGTTTATTCATACTTTCTCGTTAATTCAAGATGATCTTCCGGCAATGGATAACGATGATTTTCGCCGGGGTCGGCCCAGTGTGCACCGAAAATATGGCGAAGCCTTAGCATTACTTGCTGCTGATGCTCTTTTTGCTTATGCGTTTGAGTTGTTTTCAAAAGCTCCCTTAGGCGCTGGAATTAAAACTCATGCGATTTCGGTGCTTTCCGAAGTTTGTGGTGCCCAAGGACTTGTTGGTGGGCAAACGCTTGATATTTTAAATAATCAAAAGCCTAAAAAGTTATCGTATGCAGCTTTGGAATATATCAACAAGAAAAAGACCGCGAGTTTAATCGGTGGCGCAATGAAAATTGGAGCGATAGTTGCTGGAGCTCCGATAAAGATAATAACAATACTTGAAAAAGCTGGAATAGCCCTTGGGTTGTTATTTCAACTTACTGATGATCTTATTGATAAAAGAGTATTACCTAACGAAAAGATAAATCAAATACTTGATACTTATTTTAAAGAAGCAAACTCAAGCTTTGATAAATTAGGCGAAGATTTCAAGAAATTTAAGGAATTAACCAAAGCAATAAAAATCCGGACCGCATAACCATGAAAGATATCTATCCTGAGGATATAAGACGGCTAAGTATAACTGAACTGGAAAATTTAGCGGCAATTTTACGAGCGAGAAT
>JANXBB010000139.1 GCA_025061975.1 Caldifarciminota bacterium
GCTCTTCCGATCTAACAAGGAGAGTTTCAAACCGCTCTTCCGGTTTATAAAGACCCCGCAGTAACCTCAACAATGAATGTTAAACCGTTTAATGTTGCTAAATTAAAAGTACGGGCTAAAACAGGATATCTGAATGTTATAAAAGTTCTTCCCGGACAAATCGTTACTGAGAAACTTACTGTTGTTCCTAAGGTAATAAAAAGTTCAAGTGGCGATAGCGGTGAGGTAGTCAGTGATTTAGAACGTGACATTCTAAAAGTAGTAGTTGTTGAGCGACACAAGAAAACCGGAAACATTGGAATAGGGTTTGTCTCAGGATTTGGATTTAAAAAAGGAGCAATTGCTTCATCTGTTGCCCATGATGCGCATAATATAATTGCAGTAGGAACAAATGATTTGGATATATATCTAGCGATTAAAGAAATTATTAGACTTAGGGGAGGCTTAGTAGCAGTAAGCAATGGAAAAACAAAGGCATCTTTAGAACTCCCGATTGCCGGATTAATGTCTAATGAACCATGCAAAGTTGTTGCTGAAAAATTGGAGAATTTGATTAATATTTGTAAAGCATGGCAATGCAAACTCGAAAATCCATTTATTACTTTATCGTTTTTGGCCCTCCCCGTAATTCCGACATTAAAAATTACCGATTACGGTTTAATAGATGTTAGTAGTTTTCATGTTGTTGATCTCTTTACAACCGAATCATAATATTGACATTATACTCTATCGGGGTTATAATATTTTTAATGAGTTTTTTATTTTTAGGGCACAACAAGATATTTGTTGGCCCCAACATTAAAACCGAAAACCTTATAAAAGGAGTAAAACCATGAAAAAGTTATTACTGATTATTATTCCTGTCGCACTTTTACTAGGACACGAAGGAGTTACTGTAACTCAATCGACGCTTTCCCAAATCACCTTAGACGTTACTCTTCCGAAACTTCAGGTTAAAGCTACTGAGAAGAACAATTTAAATTTTACAGAACTCTATTTTGATGGTGCTGATCGCTCGGCAGAAATCGGTGGACCACAACTGCCGGTAATCAGAGAATTTGTCGAAATTCCCTTTGATGCAAATGTTACTATTAATGTTAATATCTTAGAAAGCGAAAAGGTTTATCTGAATTATCCTGTAATACCGCTCCAACCTCCAATTCCTAAATCGGGAAATCCGCCGGCTTTTACTATGAATTCTGAAATTTACAACACAAACGAGTACTTACCCAAAGAAAAAGTAAAAATTGAAATGATTGGCGAAATTCGTGGTCATCGACTTGCTTTTATTGAAATTTATCCGGTTAGTTATAATCCGGTAACGAATATTGTAGAATTTACGCCCAAGATGCGAATCGAACTTAATTTATCAGGTGCTAATATACTAAAGACCATTGAGATGCGTAATAGGTACTATTCTTTACCTTATCATTTAAGATTACATGATCTAGTAAAAAACTATGATGCCTATGCAGCAGCACCTCCGCCTGATTTACATATTGGTTATTTAATTATTGTACCTGATGAATG
>JANXBB010000142.1 GCA_025061975.1 Caldifarciminota bacterium
CAACTCCCTTGGTTAATTTTAATTAACAGCATTGTCGGAATCTCTTTGGTTAGTAAACATCTACCTCCAGGCATTAGATTAACACTAATCCTTTTATCAATAGGTGCAATATCAATAATAGTTGTGTTTACTAGAAGAAACAAAGAATTCATATTGAATCAAATATTTTGGTGTGGACTTTTATTGGGTCTACTAATTTGGGCAAGCACTCGACTCAATATGTATTATCCATCTTTTCTTGCTATAATAAAACTAACAGGAAAAATATTAATTGTTTTTAGTCTGTTTTCTCTTTTAGTTCTGGCGATTTTTGACAAACAAACAAAATCGATCAAGGGCTGGTTAAAAGTGTTGGTATTTGTTACTACAATTATCTTATTTATTTGCACTGTTAAATTTCATTTACATCCAATAATTTTTATACTGTTATCAATTATCGTACTTGCATTAGATGTAAAAAATCGCCGACTAATAAAAAACTTCATATGGGGGTTATATAATTTATATAATGGTACAGGTTTTCTCGGAATTATTTTGTCCTATATAAGATTAATGGCATTGGGCATGGTCACTGCAGGAATTGCTATGGCAATTAATACTATTGCTTGGATGATAATAAAAATTCCGGTCATTGGAATTCTTTTAGCATTAATTGTTTTAGCAATTGGACACCTATACAACTTCCTAATTAATATTTTAGGCGCGTTTGTTCACTCATTAAGATTAAACTACGTAGAATTTTTCCCCCGTTTTTTTACCGGGGGAGGCGAGAAATTCGTTCCTTTTCGTGAAGAAACAAAATATGTAACAATAATAGAAGGAGGTAAATTATGATCGATCCTTTAGGTTTAGCACTTGCAATTACCGGATGTGGCCTTGCTGCATTACTAGCGGGGATTGGATCGGCAATTGGAATAGGACTTGCAGCACAAGTTGCTAACGGCGTTTTGGCCGAAGACCCCAAAAAATTCGGTAATCTTTTTATTTTAGTAGTTCTCCCTGGTACTCAAGGTTTTTACGGATTCCTTGCCGCGTTTTTAGGAATAATGAAGCTTGGCTTGCTGGGTAATATTCAACCTGTCACTTTCGGTCAAGGACTACAGATGTTTGGAGCTTGTTTACCGGTAGGAATAGTAGGACTTTTATCCGCGATACATCAAGGAAAGGTATGTGCATCAGGTTGTGAACTTGTTGCTAAAAAACCGACTGAAGGTGTTAAGGCTGTAATTTATGGAGCGATGGTTGAAACTTATGCAGTATTAGGACTTTTAATTACAATTTTCTTGCAAATGGGTATAAAATTAGGATAATAAAAGATGGCGGTTGAGAAACTTACTGCTGTTATTATTGAATCAGCTAAAAAAAAGGCTGAAGAGATTAGATTACGAACTGACGAAATAATAAGCGCAAAAAGAAAAAAAATTGAGAATGAAATACAAAACCGTATTACAGAACATGATATACAAATAACCCAAAAAATTGCACAGCTTAAAAAACAAATTTTAGCCGATCAAGAGCTTAAAAATCAGCAAGCACTCCTACAAGCAAAATGGGATATAATAAGTGAAATCTTTTCTGAGGCGTATCAACAATTTATAAACTCACATTCTTATTATCAAATTATTCAAGATTTAATAAAAAAATTTGTCGATTCGCAAAGTATCGTAATAGTCAACGAAAAGGACTACGCTGTTTTGAAACCTCTTTTTCCAAATGTTCAAATGAAGGTTAGCCAAACACTTACCGGTGGAGTTATTATTGAAAAAGGTCACATAACTATGAATTACTCGTTAGATTTAATTATGAGCAGGTTAAAAAAATTGTATTTAGCTGATATTGGAAAAATTCTTTTTAGTAAATAAAGTCTTGAATTTTATTTATAATTTAGTTATGATTTCCGTAGTTTTGTACGGCGCCATCGTCTAGTCTGGCCTAGGACATCTGGTTCTCAGCCAGAAGACCGGGGTTCAAATCCCCGTGGCGCTATTTAATTCCATAGGACCGCATACTTTAACACAGATACCACATATATATTGCCCGACGTAGCCTTTACGCTGAAATTCTTTTAATTTCTCAAAACATTTAAAGTGATCAAACTCAAGAGGATCCATACGGATTGCACCTGCCGGACATGCTGCCAAACATTTTTTACAATCACCGCAATTAAAAGGCAATGGTTTTCTAAATGCTTCACTAGTAAAATTAATGTTTGTAAGAATGGTTACTAAACGGACTTGAGCGCCATAATCTTTTGTAACTACCAAATTATTTCTCCCCAACCATCCTAATCCAGCTTGAATTGCAATCCGTTTGTGAGAAAGATGGGCCTGTTGAGTTTGCCAATTTACAATTTGAGACGCCGGAATCGGCAAAGCCATGTATTTCT
>JANXBB010000088.1 GCA_025061975.1 Caldifarciminota bacterium
GAATTTTTCTCAAGGGCTCGCTGTGGTCAAAGTAAATGATTATTGGGGAGCGATTGACACTATGGGCCGCACAGTTATTTTACCCAAATACAAGAGGCTTTCGGATTTCAGCGAAGGGCTAGCAGCATTTAGCAATGATAGTTTATATGGGTATATTGATAAAGACGGTATAACAATCATTCCGGCAAAATTTTATTATGCAGGTCCGTTTACACACGGCTTAGCGTTAGTTAAAACACGTGACGGGTGGGCGTATATTAATAAACAAGGAAAATTTGTTTGGAAAGAGACAAAATAAACTTGTAAACTTAAAAGTTTTTATTTATAATAATCAATGAATCAAACAGAGTCATTAATTCAAAAAATTTTACACTTAAAGAAGCAAAAGAATGCAGTAATTTTAGTTCATAATTATCAAAATCCCGAATTGTATTTGATTGCCGATTTTATCGGAGACTCACTTGACTTATCTCAAAATGCTCAAAAAACTCAAGCAGCTCTCATTGTATTTTGCGGAGTTCGGTTTATGGCTGAGACTGCGAAAATTTTAAATCCAAGAACACGGGTTTTTTTGGCCGCCAAAGACGCTGGATGTCCTTTAGCGGATACCATTACTACCCAAGAGTTGTTGAGTATTAAGGAGAAAATCGGCCCTGTTATTATAGTTGCTTACATCAATACTAATGCTGAAATTAAAGCCGAATCTAATATTTGTTGCACTTCAGCTAATGCTGTTAAAGTGATTTCATCTTTACCCGAGAATCAAAAAATTCTCTTTGTCCCCGACAAAAATTTAGGCGAATATGTAAAAAAGAAAACTGGTCGTGATATAATAACCTGGGAAGGGTTCTGTTATGTCCATGCAAATTTTTTTAGAAAACAAGACATCTATCAAGCGCGAAAAGATTATCCTGACGCTAAAATTATTGTCCATCCCGAATGTTTACCGGAAGTGACTTGCGCTGCAGACTTTGTTGCTTCAACATCGGGTATGGTAAAGTTAGCCCAAATTTATGATGAACTTGTACTTGGGACCGAAGCCGGTATGTGCCAACGAATAAGGTTTTCTTTTCCTAATAAAAGATGTTACCCTTTAAAAAAATCAGCAATTTGTTACAATATGAAAAAAACCACTTTAGAAAACGTCCTTTTTGTTTTAGAAAATCTACCGGAAGAAAATGAAATTACACTATCTGATACGATAAGGCAACGAGCCGAAGCAGCTTTAATTCAAATGCTTAAGATTTCTTAAACAATCTCTTTATATTTAGGCCGCGCAAAAATCATTTTCCCAATGTTGGTTTCAATTCCAGCAGTTACGACAACGTCGATCTCTTTGCCTAAAAATTCTGCGCCATCCGTGACTACAACTTTTATCCCTGCTTCGATATAACCAATTCCTTCATTTTCTTCTTTGCCCTTCTTTGATACCAAAACTTTAAGCTCTGTACCAGGGAGATACTCTGGTCGTAAGTCTTCGTAAAGTTCATTTATATCTAATACTGTAATTTTATCACTTAAACCGGTAATTGTACGAATTTCTTCTTTGTCAACACTCAAAAGAATACGGTTCTTTCTTACTAAAAGTTTTTGGAGGTCTTTAATACCAAGTTGCTGTTTTAGTACTTTAAGTTTTTTCCCTAAAATATTTTGTAAAGTTGCAAGGTGTTTTTCAGCGCGTTTTTGTGCAAGTTCAGAACTTAACGATGTTGAAGAATTCTCAACTACAGTAAGTTTTCCCCAAAGCACCTTTTTGCTAAAAAGTTTTACAAGTCTAGGGTCAACTAAACTTTTTTTAGTTACTATATAAGTAGGTTCTTTTGTCCACATAAACTAATCTGAAAGTTTTAAAATTTCAATTGCCGATTTTAAATTTTCAACTCCAATAATTTTTATACCGACGTTACGCAATAAATTTTGGTCACGAATATTAACTGCGGGTACCAAAGCTTCCTTCAAACTTAGCTTTTCACATTCTTTAAGTCTCATAGGTAATTTTAACACGCCACGAATTTCACCTGAAAGTGCTACTTCACCTAAAACTGCTGTGTCTCTAGGGAGTGGTTTTTTGTAATATGATGAGATAATCGCCATCAAAATAGCTAAATCTGCGGCCGGGTCATCAACGGTTATTCCATAACTAGTTTTGACAAAAATATCACGACTTCCAACATGGATGTCTAAATGATGTTCGAGCACACTTAAAAGCATAGCTAGGCGTTTTAAATCTAGACCCGATGTAATTCGTTGGGGATAGTTGTAATAACTAGTTGCTGATAAAGCTTCAAGTTCAATTAAAAAAGGCCGTTCACCTTCTAGCACCGGTACAAGTGCACGGCCAATTTTTTCAGTTTCGGCTCCTGAACTTAAAAAAATTGAGGAGCTTGGTTTAGGTATAAGTCCTTTATCAGTCATTTCAAAAACTGCAAGATCTGAAGTTGGACCATAACGGTTTTTAAACACCCGAAGCAAACGATAAGGACCGTAACGTTCACCTTCAAAATATAAGACAAGATCAACTATATGCTCTAAGGTCTTCGGCCCGGCTAACGCGCCAAACTTGGTTATATGTCCTATAATAATCGCAATTAGCTTATGTGTTTTGACTATCGAGACGAGTTCTTGAGCGACCGTTCGGACCTGACTAATGCTGCCCGGTGCGGTTAAAAGATTGTCTGAATAAAGAGTTTGAATTGAATCAACAATGACAAGGAGCGGTTTAAGTTCTTCAATATGAAATATAATTTTTTCTAAATTAGTTTCGGTATAAAGATAGATATTTTTATTGGTAATACCTAAGCGTTGTGCACGCAAAGCTAATGCGCTACTAGATTCTTCACCCGATACATATAAAAGTGGGCGATTCTCGGGATTAAATATATTATTAAGTATCTGTAAAGCCAACGTTGACTTACCAATTCCTGGTTCACCACCAAGCAAAATCACTGATGCAGGTACTAATCCACCGCCGGTTACATCGTCTAAATCGCCTAAATTTGTTTTGTATCTTAAAATCTCTGTTGGGTTAATTTGACTTAAAAGCTCAGGCTTCTTTGAAGCTTCACTGATAATCGATTTTCGTGTTTCGGTATCTTTAATTTTAAGCTCTTCGCAAAAACTATTCCAAGCACCGCAGACCGGACAATGACCCAACCATTTAAGACTTTGTTCTCCACAAACCGAACAGACATAAATATATTTGTCTTTTTTCATTGCATATGCCTCTTTATTGAACAAAACAATTAACTGTATTTATGCCCATAAAATTGTCAAACAATATCCTCGGGGATATCAGGAAGTTCACTTTCGTCGTATTGTTCAAATTTCATGTATTCTTTACGATATTTAAGTCTCACTGTACCTTGCGGGCCGTTACGTTGTTTTGCTATAATTAGCTCAGCCCAACCTTGATATTCGGGACGGCTTTGAAATTCTTCATAAATTTCCGGTCGATAAAGTAAGATTACAAGATCAGCATCTTGTTCAATAGCACCGGATTCTCTTAAATCTGCAAGTTGTGGGCGTTTATCGACACGACGCTCGGGAAGTCGTGAAAGCTGTGAAAGTGCAACTACTGGAACATTAAGTTCTTTTGCTAGTCCTTTTAAGGCTCGAGAAATTTCGGTAATTTCTTGTTGACGGCTTTTTTGGCGACTTGGGTATTGAGGTTCTATTAGTTGGAGATAATCAATAAAGATTAACGCTAAGTCACGTTTTTCGGCACAAAGCCTTCGTGCCTTAGCTTTGATTTCTAAGACTTTCATTGACGCTGAATCATCAATATAAATTGGTAACTTTTTAATTGTGTCACATGCTTCAGTAAGTTGAATCCAATCCGAAGGCTCAAAGTTGCCGCGTCGTAATTTTTGAAAGGAGATTTGCGCTTCAGCACAGATGATGCGTTCAATTAGAGTTTCTTGGGTCATCTCAAGTGAGAAAATTGCTACCGGACGTTCTTCACGTTTTGCGGCATAAGTTGCAATATTTAAAGCCAGAGCCGTCTTCCCGGATGATGGTCGACCGGCAATGATAACTAAGTCACCAGCTTGAAAACCCGAAGTTAGTGCATCAAGTTTTGCGAAACCGGTTTCAATACCAGTGATGAGTCCGCGATTTGTTATTGAACGTGCTTCTAGATTCTTAATGATTTTATTTAGTTCCGGTCCAATTTCTGATAAATCACGTCGCAACCCTTTAGCTTTGATATCAAAAATTTTTTGTTCGGCAATATCCAAAAGTTCATCTGCGGGCATTTGATTTTCATAACAGCATTTAACAATGTCAGTTGCACTTTCAATCAGTTTGCGCAGAGTCGCTTTTTACAAAAAAAAT
>JANXBB010000234.1 GCA_025061975.1 Caldifarciminota bacterium
GCTATTCTTAGATCGTAATAATTTGGTATTTAAATAAAGCATATTGACAAAATAATAAAAATCAAATAAAATTAATAATTATGAAATGGGCATTTAAAAAACTAGAACGCGGAGATCCGGAGAGAGATCCACACGAAGCTGAGTTTTTTCATTTAACAAATTTGTCAGAAGTTTTGGTTAGAGAGATTGTTCAGAATTCTTTAGATGCACGAATCTCAAACGATGATATTGTGAAAGTAATTTTCACTTTAGGCGAGGTGAGAGAAGAAGAAATATCAGATTTCTTAAAGGGTCTTGAGCCACATTTAAATGCCGCAAAATTTAATTATGATAAAAGAGATAAAATACAATTCGTTGCTATAGAAGATTTTAATACAACTGGATTGGATGGGGATACAGGTGAAACCAATCGACCTACGTCAAGAAGTAATTTTTATAATTTTTGGTGGTGCGAAGGGCGATCATTAAAAACTGGCAAAGAAAGGGGTAGATGGGGTCTTGGTAAGACAACGCTTCATATTGCTTCAGAATTAAGATCTTTTTGGGGACTAACGGTCAGAGCTGACGATAAACGGCAATTGCTGATGGGCAAGGCGTTACTTAAAACCCATAGATTGGTTAACGACGCTTACAGTTATTATGGGTATTTTGTTGCAGATGAAAAAGAGTATAGGCCGATTAATGATAGTTCAATTATAAATAACTTTAAAAAAAGGTTTCTTCTTCGAAGAGATAATGAGCCGGGATTTTCTATAGTTATTCCAATGCCCCAAAAAGAGATTGATTTTTCGTCAATCGTTCGTTCAGTCATAATTCATTATGCATTCGCTATATTAAAAGGTGTGTTATGCGTTGAAATTGCCGATAACATAAAGGGCCAACACTTAGAGCTAAATAGTGCTAATTTAATAAAAGTTGCGCAAGAACAAGATTGGCGGGATACAACATGGGAAGAACGTAATGTAAGCAAACTAATTGATTTTATAAACAGTGTAGCTACATTTAACCCGTCAAAAGTTATCGCGCTTCCAGATACCGATTATAAAGAATACGCAAAAGAAATAATTGGTGAGAACTTATTTAATGATATAAAGAAAGCATATGAAGCAAGTAAACTTTTAGGATTTAAAATCCCAATAAAAATAAGGCCAAAAGGGAAAGAAGAATCACAGACTTATTTTTGGATTTTTATTAAAAAAGATCCCGATTTAAAAAAACCGGAAGAAATATATATTCGATCAGGGATATTAATTCCAGATGTACGAAGCAGTAAATTAGGTAGTAAGCCAATTTGGGGAATGTTAGTTGCAGACGATCAAATTATTACTGAGTTTCTTGGAGATGCAGAAACACCAGCACATACTAATTGGAATGAGAAAACTGAGGGATTTAAGGATAAATATGAGGGCGCAGCGAAGATTCTAAGATTTATCAAAAACAGCATTAGTAATATTGTAAATCTATTTGACACCCCCTCTGAAACTATCCAGTACGATTTATTACAAGATATCTTTTATATTGATGAAAATCCTCTAGAGAAAGTTGGTATTCCTGCAGAAACAAAAGATGGACCCGAAAAAACCACGCCACCTGATATAGATAACATTTCCTCAAAACCCCAGTTATTTGAAATTCATCAGATTTCCGGGGGGTTTAAAGTAACATTAAACAAAAAAACATTAGAAGAAATAGAAAAAACATTAGAAGAAAAAAATATATTTCCCATAAAAGCAATTATTAGAGCATCATATGAAGTTAGACGTGGAAACCCGTTTAGGAACTATACGTCTCTTGATTTTAATTTCGGAGCTAAAAACGGTCCTATAAGGTTGAAAGCACGTCCTATAAGGTTGAAAGCACGCGGATGTAAAATCGAGAAAGCCGAGAAAAACGAAATTTTAGTTACAATAAAAACGCGAAAATTCGAGTTATCGGCAGAAGGTTTTGATAAAAACCGTGACCTCGTAGTCAAAGTTGACGCTTAAAATACCAACCGAAGAATAGGTGTGATATGACATTTGAATATATGATATGCAAATCAATAAAGCGGCGGTTTAATTATACTGGCAGAAAAAAAATTTTACGAAAAAATATTGCTATTACATTAAATGAACATGATGGTAAAATCAAATCGTTTAGCGCTCAAATTAAGTTAGATGATTTACAGCTGCCTCTCAATGCGAAAGTATATATTGAAGCATATTACGCTACAGATTGGGCGCGCTATGATTATGGAACAGTTGGAAATATTACTCCACCTCCTAATACAAGTCTTGAACATCTTGCATATAAAGAAGACTTAAATTTTCGCATTCTTGTTGTAGATGTCTCCGAGAATCGCGGCAAGATTCTTGCGATGGCTGACCGAATTAAACCTGAGCCTTTATCTGAAAAAAAATCGATTCTACCGGTGGATTTTCAAGATATCGGGCACCAAATATGGAAGATCGAATACGAACAACAGGACGGCGGACCAATTTTAATTTTTAATAAAAACATACCTGATATAGAATACCGGGCAAAGTCAGATACGGGGTTTTTCTTTTTTGTATATCCAAATGTGCTAAAAGAAATTCTAAGAAAAATTATTATTCAAGACAAAGTGGTTAACATTGACGAATCAGATCCAGACGACTGGCATACGAAATGGCTTAAATTTGTTAAAAAAGTTACTCATAAAGATATTCCCAAATTAAATGAAGTATTGAGCAA
>JANXBB010000046.1 GCA_025061975.1 Caldifarciminota bacterium
TATTTCGACTTCTTATCACCAACAACAGGCATTAATTGCAATAGGCTCCGGTGGAATTACAGGTAAAGGTTTAGGTGAAGGTAAACAAAAATTACATTTTTTACCGAAAGCACATACGGATTTTATTTTTTCCTCCTTTGCAGAAGAGTTGGGATTTTTAGGAAGCCTAGGACTGTTTGCTTTATTTTTTCTTTTGTTTAACCGAGCAGTTAAAATAACTTTTTATATGAAAGAATATTGTGATAAAATTTTGACAATAGGCTTAATCACTTTAATTTCAACTTATTTTTTTACTCATTTATTAGTTAACTTAGCACTAATTCCGACAACAGGGCAGCCATTACCATTTATTTCATACGGTGGCTCAGCACTAGTTTCTAATTTACTATCAGTGGGAATCATATTGAATCTTTCAAGACAAAGTTTAAAAGAACCTCTAAATATCAGAAATTTAAACCTAAACCGAAAATATTTAGTGCCATGAAAACTAAAATATTAATTATTACCGGAGGAACGGGCGGACATTTATATCCAGCACTTGCAATTGCTGAAGCGATAGCAAAAAGAAATGTCGAAGTAATCTTTGTAACTCGGAAAAATCCGAATGATATAGAAATTATAAAAAGATCAGGATTCAAATATTATACCATCCCGGCTAGTGGTTTTATGACGAAAAACTTAAGAAATAAAATTTTATCATTGTTTAATCTGTTTTTAGGAACATTTGTATTTCTTAAGATTTTTTGGACAATTAAGCCTCAATTTTTAATCGCTTCGGGTTGCTATGTAAGTGTTGTTCCCTTAATATGGGCAACCATTTTCAAAATCCAATTCTATTTGTTAGAACAAAATGTTATTCCCGGACGAGTAGTCAAATATTTTTCTAGATATGCAAAAGAAATTTTTTTGGGATTCCCGTTAAAACGTCCGATTAGAGGCAATACATTTTATTCCGGTAACCCGTTACGTGAACAAATTATTGAAGTTGCTCAAAATTTTAATTGGGATACAAGAAGGTTAAATAAAAAAACAATTCTTATCCTAGGAGGAAGTCAAGGAACTGCTTTCCTTAATTTGGTTGGACTAAATTTAGCAGCTCAACTTCCTCAACTGCATTTTATTTTGCTAACCGGTAAACAACACTATAACGATTTACAATGTCAATCGCATATACCTAATTG
>JANXBB010000058.1 GCA_025061975.1 Caldifarciminota bacterium
TAGCCACAATTGTAACACTTACAAGAGAATTTGTATTGCTTGCTATCGGCATTTTAGTATAAGGGTTTATTATGTGAGTATATCTAACTGTATCATAGGTTTGATAATTTTCGTAGTTCCCAGATGTTGAGATAGCGCAATTTTCAATTTTCAATGACTTTATTATCCCATCACTTTCGGGATTTTTTATTCCAATTCGAAAACTTCTGTTGCCCCAACAAATAATGTCGCCTCCGGCATCAATTAACCCATAGGGGACGCCAGATTGTTTTAAAAAATTCGCTGCTTTATCTAGTGCATATCCCACAGCAATGCCGCCGAGATCAAGAGATATTTGTTGAGGGATGAAAATAGAGTCATTTCTTATTTGAATCAGTTTGTAACTAACCACAAAACTATCATTGGGTGGGAAATTAGCTGCTTCTTTTTGACGGCTGTAAAAACCCCATTCTTTAAGCACTGAGCCAACACTAATATCAAAAGCACCTTTAGTGTTTTCGGCAATTTCTAAGGATTTTGTAATTAAATTTTTTAAATCCGAAGACATTATTCCCATCTTTTGACGATTAATAATAGAAAGTTCGCTTGATTGATTAAATGCCGATGCAACTGAGTCGATATGATAAAGAATAGCAAGGGTTTTTTGAATAAGATTCTGTGCCGAAGACGAATCTTTTGCCGGGATAATAATTTTTAAATAACTTCCAAAAATAATGCCGTTATAACAATATTCATTGAGTTTTCTGTGATTACATGAAAAAAAGTCTATAATTATTTTTAAAAACAATATCGCATATAAAGTTTTTTTAATAAAAACAGTCATTAAAAATTATCCTACGGATAAAAAGCAATAATGTCAAGAAATATTAAGTGTGTTTAAAAACCCGAGTAGATCATTATCTAATCTACTCGGGTTTTTTTGTGTTACCAGGATCGCGACCTAAATGAACGTTTACCGGTTTTTCCTGTTGAACGTCTTTTTTCGAAAGATTTTTGAGGCCGAGCTAATGTAACGACAATTTGGCGTCCTTCAAGCTCGTAACCGTTAAGATTAGAAATTGCATTCTGTGCTGCAGTGTCGCTATCCATTTCAACAAAAGCAAATCCGCGCGGGCGATTAGTATACCGATCAGTTATCATATTGATCGATTGAACAGTGCCAAACTGGCTAAATAATTGATTTAGGGTCGCTTCTGTTGTTGCAAACGGAAGATTCCCAACAAAGAGTTTACTCATTGTTAATACTCCTTATCACTCTGCGGATTTTTACATACACCTTTTTCCCTATCCGCATAAAAAAGAAAAAAGGTAAAGGGCCGGTTTTTATTACAGTCCAATAACAAACCTTTTTCATATTTTCCTCGTCTTTAATTTCCTTGTCATTAGGATTTTCCCTTTGACAAAGGATAACTAGGACGGGAAATTTATATCCCTTTACTTATTATACTTAAAAACAAAGCATATGTCAATTACTTCATATTTAAACTGGCAAATCTTGACTTTTACTAAATTTTTTAGAAAATATTTAGAATGAAAACAATTGAGAAGTATCTTCAGATTAACGAGAAAAAAATAGTTTTAATTGTAATTGATGGTTTAGGTGGACTTCCTTATAATGAAAAAACCGAATTAGAAAGTGCCGAAACTCCGAATTTGAACCGTTTAGCAAAAATTAGCAGTTTAGGGCTTACAATACCTGTTGATTACGGGATAACTCCGGGAAGTGGGCCGGCACATTTAGCATTATTCGGTTACGATCCTGAACAGTATGAAATTGGCCGCGGTATTTTGGAGGCATTAGGTATTGGGTTAGAAATTACAAAGGATGATTTATGCATCCGGGCGAATTTTGCGACGATAAAAAATGGCATTATAATCGACCGACGTGCGGGTAGAATCACTACGGAAGAAAATCAGAGATTGTGTGCATTGCTGTCGAGTAAGATCAAATCAGTTAGCGACATTGAAGTTATAATAAAACCCGGTAAAGAACATCGATTTGTAATCGTTCTTCGAGGAAAAGGGTTAAATGCTCAAGTTAGTGAATCCGATCCCCAGAAAGATAACTTACCACCCAAAAAAATTCAACCACTAACTTCAGAAGCTCAAAAAACTGCCGATGTGCTTAATATTTTTATAAAACAAGCTTCAGAGATATTAGAAAACGAGTGGCCTGCCAATTATTTTCTTCTTCGAGGATATGCTCAACATCCGGATTTACCTTTAATTAGCAAGAGATATCGATTGAAACCCGCTGCTATAGCTACTTATCCGATGTATAAAGGAATCGCCAAGCTTTTAGGGATGGAGGTATTGGATACCCAAGAAAATTGGGAGGACGAAATAATAACTTTACAGAAAAGATATCATGATTTCGATTTTTTTTATGTTCACTTTAAAGAAACCGATATGAAAGGAGAAGACGGAGATTTTTTAGGCAAAGTAAAATTAATCGAGAAATTTGATGCATTACTCCCAGAAATTTTAAAATTGAATTTTGATGTTCTCTGTATAACTGCAGATCATTCTACACCGGCGGTGCTTAAAAGTCATTCGTGGCATCCTAATCCGTTTCTTTTATACTCACCATATGTTCTTGGCGATGGATACGAAAAATTTTCCGAGCGCAATTGTGCAAAAGGGAGTCTAGGGATTTTTCCTCAGACAAAAGTAATGCAATTACTTTTAGCACACAGTTTGAAACTAAAGAAATTTGGAGCATAAATGAAGCCTAAACGTGCAATAATTAGTGTTTGGGATAAGGATGGTATTTTAGAGTTTGCAAAAATTTTAGCCGATTTAGAAATTGAAATAATTGCAACTTCCCGGACAGCTAAATTGTTAGAAGAGAATGGAATTTTAGTTTGTGAAGTAAGCAACTTTACTCAAAGTGAGGAAATTCTTGGTGGTCGTGTAAAAACAATTCACCCCAAAATTGCCGGAGGGATACTTTCATTTAGAAAAGAACCCGATATTTCTCCAATTGACATTGTGGTTTGTAATTTATATCCATTTGAGGAAGGGCTAAAGAATAATTTGACCTTAAAAGAAATGATCGAACTAATTGATATTGGAGGTGTCACTTTATTGCGTAGTGGAGCAAAAAATTATGAATTCGTTACAGTAATTCCTGATAAAAAATACTATCCATTAGTAGCCAAAGAACTGGTTGAAACCCACGAGGTCTCTTTAAAGACTCGGGAATTTTTAGCGGCAAAAACTTTTGAATTTATTAGTTACTATGACGCCCTAATTGCAGAATATTTTAATCGGCAATTTCTTTCTTTTAAGGATCGGGATTTTTATACCCTGGGATTTGCCAAGTCGTTAGCGCTTCGCTACGGTGAAAATCCTCATCAAAAAGGATACTATTATCAGAATTCTTTTACTAAATTTCAATTTCACCAAATTCACGGGAAGGTTCTTTCTTATAATAATCTTTTAGATTTGGATTCTGCAATTGGAGCGGTTTTTGAGTTTTCTGAACCGGCTTGTGTAATTGTAAAACACGGAA
>JANXBB010000177.1 GCA_025061975.1 Caldifarciminota bacterium
GTCTGACTCCACGTATACAATTTCTTTTATGTTGCAAGTTATTAACTGTTTTATTACCCCTCCAATTCCACCTCCGATTATCAAAATCTTTTCGGGATTGTTATGAGTAAGTAAAGGAAAATTAACAAATTCTTCAATAAAAACCCTATCATAATTTGGAATATTAATTGTAGGCATCCCATCAATGTAAAATGTCTGTTGATCTTCTCGCATAACAATTGTAACATTACTGTAATGGGTATTAAGCGATCCTAAAACATTGTAGTAAGGAAAATTTTTTGTTAAAGCCCATTTTTCAAATTTTGGAGTATATCCTATTGCTAGTCCCAAGAGCACACAACCAATAAATGCCCACCAATATTTCGATTTGTTATTTTCTTTACTTATAAAAACACCTAATAAAGTATTCATAAAACTAACCGATAGCGCAATTAACGTGGCACTTAATCGCGGAAGAAGAAAAAGCGAAAAAATTACTCCCCCGATAATCGTTCCCAAGTTTTCTAAACTGTAAACATAACCAGAAACCTTATGCTTGTCTTTAAGTTCCCGCACTAAAATTTCTGATGATCCTGTAAAAAGCATTCCATGAATAAAACTAACTGGAGAGATCATAGCAAATGATACCAGTAACATTTTAGTCAACGTAAAAATTTCGCCCGGCAACGTTGAAGTTATAGGACGAATAATTTTAACGATTCCTACAGTAACTGGAAAAATAATCCCGAAAAGAAAAATTAAAAATCTATAATTAGTAATAGAAAATCTTATATGTCGGGCGGAATATGCGCCCAATGCTTCAGCTAACAACCAAGAACCTAAAATAAATCCGAGAGAAAATTCGTTGCCATTAAAATTAACAAGTAGCTCGCGCACTAAAACAAACTGAGCAATAATTCCCGACGCACCAATTCCGAGGATAACTATTCTCACGTCACTAGATTATTAGTTGTAATAAGAATTTTCAATATGGTTAAAGGTTAATTTACTTTGACAAATTTCGATCGGTTAAAACGATTGTGTAAATTGGTTCTCAATATAAAATATACCCCTGCAGGCAGAGTACTCTCGATCATATTTGTTTTATCATCTAAGAACTTTATTAGTCGACCATCCGCGGAATAAATTTTTACGGTTCCTTTCTGAAAATCCAATGATAATTTATTAGGGTTAATTAAATAACGCTTATTTAATAAACTGTTGCCAGAAAAACTTGTCTGCGGGGCATAACACCAAAATTCTTTTGTACCGTTACCTTTTAATGCATAAACTCGTCCTTTATAGCAAGCTAAACATCCACCATAATAAATTGCTGAATTAGCTTTAGGAATTGTGTCTAATGCTCGCCATTCGTTTAAGGATATATCATACTCCCAAAATTCTTGAGTTTTCCCCCCTTTAAACGCATAAAGCTTGTTGTTAAAACTATTATACGCTAAACTTGCTCCGGCTTTTACTTTCTTGCTTTTACCGACTTGCGGATGAACGGTCGGGAGGCTTTCCCTTAAATACCAGGTATCGTTTTTAATGTCGTAAAGATAGAAAGCATTAGTTTTTCCTCCTCCTTTAAGGATAAAAACAGAATCGCGCACTGCTACCATACAACTACCTTCTTTAAACTGATTACTGTCGGGAACATTCCCTTTATTTTTCCAGTAACCTGTAGTAATATTGTATACAAGAAAATCACAATTTCTGGAGGAACCTACTAAAAGAAACACATATTTTGAATCACAGGGTGTGTAACTAATACACGATCCAGGTTTTATTTTATAAATCTGATTACCAATCCGAATATCAGAAAGTTGATTCCAATTATCAGTAGCGATGTCATACTTCCAAAATTCCGTAGTATTGTTTCCTTTTAAAGCATAGATAACCTCCCGCCCTAAACTATCTTCGCCAAAAGCAAGTGAGGCTCCTTTCCTTACACCTTTCTTTCTTATTCGTCCATCATAATATCCAAAGGGGATACTACATTTAGAAACCCAATAGTCCAATTCTGGATAATATACGTAAAACCTTCGCGAGTTATTTCCAACAAACGCATATA
>JANXBB010000048.1 GCA_025061975.1 Caldifarciminota bacterium
AATAAAATGAATTAGTATCTTGAGTTCGGCCATCAAGAATTTCGTTTCCCACGACAACAATATAAGCGCTCATATTAGATTACCCGAACAAAAAATTGAAGTAATAAATTACTATAAATACCGGCAATAATATCGTCAAGCATAATTCCAAAATTATTTTTTATGTTTTCAGCAGCACGAATATGTAAGGGTTTAACTATATCAAAAAATCGGAATAAAATGAACCCAATAACTAATATTAAGAAATTTATTCGGGGCAATAAAAAAAACGTTATTAACACACCTATAAACTCATCAATATTAATTCGTGCATCATCTTTTTTCTGCCAATGTTTGGTTAAACGATCTGCACACCAAAAACCAATGCTAAATAGTAAAACAAGTACTATAAAGTAAGTATACCAGCTTTTTTTATTAAGAAAAAAAACAAGCGGTAATGCTAAAATACTCCCCCAAGTACCTGGCGCCAATGGGATATAACCACTAAATAAAGTTGTCGCTATAAGTTTTGATAAAAAAACTGTCATTTAACTATATTAAAACAATCTGTTATCGGACACGCTTAGGAAAATACCGCTCCCATTCAACTACCAAGGGCCCACATAGATATATCGAAGAATACGTACCAACTACAACACCAAAAGAAATAACTTTAGCAAAATCTTTAATAGTTGCCGCTCCTAAAAGATATAAAATAATTGCCACCACAAAAGTTGTTCCTGCAGTTAAAATTGTCCGAGATAGAGTGTCATTAATACTTTGGTTAACAATAGTTTCAAAGCTAATCCGATGAATTTTCCGTAAATTCTCCCGAACCCGATCTGAAATTACTATTGAATTGTTGACAGAATAGCCAACAATTGTCAAAAGAGCTGCAATGATTGGGATTGAAACCTCTGTTTGAGTAATTATAATAAATCCAATTGTTACTAAAACATCGTGTACCAAAGCAATAACTGCCGCAGTTCCAAACCGGAAATCGAAACGGATTGTTACATAAACAAGAATTCCTAACAGCCCAATAAGAACAGCAATTAACGCATTTCTTTGAAGTTCCTTACCGATTCGGGGACCCACCATTTCGATACGAACAATCTCAGCAGAATTTTCTGGTAACTCCCGATTTAATAAGTCTATAACCTTCGACCCTAAACTTTCTTGAGACACAAATTCTTGAGGACTTTCAAACCGAATTATAAAATCGGTGCCCTCACCAAACTCCTGAATTGAGAGTGCCCCACTTTGAAGATTTCTAAAAATTGCTCTTACAGTCGATATTCTTACCGGCTTTGAAAATCGAATCTCAAGTAATGTTCCCCCGGTGAAATCAACACTGTATTTGAAACCTTTCCCTACAATAAAAGCAACTATTGTGATTAAGACAAGTGATGCTGATAAAATAAAAAATATATATCGACGGCCAGTGAAATTATAATTAGGTGTTTTAAATATTTGCAACATATTAAATCCTCAACCTTTCATGGGCAAACTGAGACACTGCCCACTGAAAAATAAATCGTCCAATAACCACTGCTGTAATAATATTTATAATCAATCCTACCATAAGAGTAACTGCAAATCCACGAATTGGGCCTGTCCCAAAAAAGTATAATGCTATTGTTGTTATTATAGTTGTGATATTAGCGTCAAGAATCGTTATCGCAGCACGCGAAAAACCACTATCAACTGCGGTCCGCACTCTTTTACCAGCTCGAAGTTCTTCACGAATTCGTTCAAAAATTAAAATATTCGCGTCAACCGCCATCCCAATTGTCAAAACAATACCAGCAATGCCCGGTAAAGTTAAAGTTGCGCGTAACCCTGCTAAAACAACAATGATAAAGAAAATATTTAAAATTAAAGTAATATCTGCAATTATTCCTGAAAGGCTGTAATAAATAATCATAAACAGAAAAATTACTATCGCACCAATAAGACCAGCCCGAACGCCCTTATCAATTGAATCTTTACCTAAAGATGGCCCTACAGTTCGCTCTTCGGTAATAATTACTGGAGCAGGAAGTGCCCCGGATCTTAACACAATTGCTAAATCCCGAGCACGCTCCGGATTAATATCGCCTGTAGTAATCATTGCTTCGCCGGTGGGAATTCGTTCCTTAATTACCGGGGCAAAACGTACCACATTATCTAACACAATCGCCAATCTTCGGCCAACATTTCTTCCTGTAATCATAGCGAATTTTGCAGCATCTTTGCGTGATAGTTTTAAATTAACAATCCATGTATTAACCAAATTAGGATCCTGTCCTTGATAAGGTGCCGGATTGGCATCGCTAATACTTGCACCGGTAAGCTCTGCTTCCTTTTTGACCAAATAAAGTCGACGGACCCGGCGATTTTGAACAACTTCAGAAGGACCAAATAGAATTTCGTAATCAGGGGGAATTATATCTCTGGCATTAATGACAAGCTGGGAAAATATTGGAAAATCTACTTCTTCAACACCTAAATCGGTGCGGTCAACCGAAATTACATAGCTTAAAAATGTTCCTTCTTCTTTTGTTATCGTGTCTTCTTTATTTACTCTGCGGTAGTAATCATCGATTATTTTTAAAACTTCATTGGTTTTTTCAGGCTCGGCTACTAATCGAAATTCTAACAACGCCACTTGCCCAATAAGATTTACGGCTCGCTCCCGATCGACCCCGGGAAGTTGAACTAAAATTCGATCGCTACCAACTTTTTGTATTATCGGCTCGTATACCCCAAATTGGTCAATGCGGTTTTGAATAACAGCTAATGCTCGATCTACTGCATCTTGAGCTTCTTCTTTCGTAAGCTTGGTTTTATCAATTTCAAGCATCAAATGCATTCCGCCAACTAAATCTAGCCCTAAGTGTAGTGCTCGCTTATGAAGACGCGCTTCCTTTTCCTTCAGCTCGTTTTCGCGAAAATCCACTCGGATACTGTCATCACGGGTTAAAGCTTTACTGCGAAGTTCCATAAGCTCTTTTTTTTCTCGAGGAAGAGTCACATACAGCTCGTAAGTTGGGTATAAGGTATAAAGACCCAATCCAATTAATATAACTACTGCAGCAAATTTTAACTTCCCATATTTCATTGCTACTCCTTATTGCTATATCGATTTATAATCTCTTTCATTTCATAAACAGCTTTGGTTAGACCTACATAAACTGCACGTGCGATAATTGCAAAACCAATACTAAACCCGGAAATCTCATTAATTCTCAATAAGGGAATGATATTTTGATAGTTAATCCCGTGACCACAATGCACTAGAAGTCCAAGTTCTTTTGCAAATTGTGCATGTTCTGATATCCGGCTGATAATATTTGTCGGATTTTTTTTCTCTTTACTGTAAAGATTAGTATTAATTTCTATAAGATCGGCGCCTAATTTTTGAGCCATTGCAATCTGTTCTTGATCAGCCTCAGTAAAAAAACTTAATCTAATTCCAGTTGATTTTATTTTTTGAGCAATCGGTTCTAGTACCCGATAATTTCTTTTGATGTTTAATCCACCTTCGGTAGTTACTTCCTCGGGACGCTCGGGAACTAAAGTTACAATATCAGGTTTAATTTCAAGAGCAATTTTAACCATCTCAGAAGTCGCTGCCATTTCTAAGTTAAGCTCAGTCTTAACTATTTTTCTGAGAAGCTCTAAATCACGCTCATTTATATGTCGCCGATCCTTACGTAAATGCACTGTGATTCCATCTGCACCGCCAAGTTCAGCTAAAACCGCTGCATGAACCGGATCGGGTATTTCTTCTCTCCGGGCCTGTCTTAAAGTTGCAATATGATCAATGTTTACCGATAGTTTTTTCATATTTAAACGATTATTTTATTATAAAATTTTGTTTTGTCAATATAATTAATAAACACGGTTTAAATAAACAAATTTTTCAAAGGGCAATCGTTCGGGTCTGTTTAACTCCTGCTCACGTTGTTTTTCAGTAAGTACCGGCTTTATTTCAGATGCATGTTTTCCAATTATGATTAAAGTAATCACCGTAAAATCTCCAGGAATACCTAAAACCTCTTTAACTAATTTATGGTTGTATCCGGCAATCGGATGCGCTACCAAGCCTAATTCAGTTGCACGAAGGATTAAAAATCCAGCTGCCATACCACAACCAAATAAGTAATATTCTCGTTCGTTTATAACGCAGTCAAGCTCTTTCTTACTAAAAACCGCAATAATCATCGAGGCATCATACGCCCATTCATTGCCTCGGGAAAGAGTTTTTTTTAACTTGTCTAATACTTCCGGATCATAAACAAATACTAATCGCCAAGGTTGATTATTAAAACAAGATGGAGCAAGTTGAACCGCTGACGCTAACTCAAAGATAAGTTCTTGAGTAATTGGTACTGGATTAAGTGATCGATACGCTCGACGATTACTAATTGCTTCTTTTACGGTCATTTTA
>JANXBB010000102.1 GCA_025061975.1 Caldifarciminota bacterium
GATGCTGATGCATATGCAACTGCGATTTTTGTATTAGGCAAAGAAGAAGGTCTGAGACTCATGAAAAAATTAAATCTTAAAGGGGTGCTTATCACTAAAGACAGACAAATAATCGAAGTTAATTAGTTAAGCATGGTTGAGGCACGATATTACCGAACCACAATTAAAAATGAACGGTCTGTTATTATTTGCGAACTCTGCCCAAATTTTTGTGAAATATCTGAGGGGAAAGTAGGCCGTTGTTTAGGACGAAAAAATATCAATGGTAAACTTTATGCAATTAATTACGGTGAAATAGTCTCAATTGCAATGGATCCCATTGAAAAGAAACCTCTCTATCATTTTTATCCTGGAGCTCCGATTTTTTCGGTCGCTACTTTTGGTTGTAACCTCAGATGCCCATTTTGTCAAAACTGGGAAATCTCACAGGTACAAGCTCCAAGTGAATATTATTCACCAGAAAATTTAGTAAAACTTGCTCTTACTTATCCAACAATCGGTATTGCGTATACCTTCTCAGAACCTCTGGTTTGGTTTGAGTACCTATTAGATACAATGAAAATCGCCCGACGAGCCGGATTAAAAAATGTTTTGGTAACTAATGGCATGATAAATCCAGAGCCTTTAGAAGAACTTTTACCTTATGTTGATGCCATGAATATTGACTTAAAATCCATCCGTGATGATTTCTACACAAAGTTTGTCCTGGGGAATCTAGATGTAGTTAAAAATACTATTATAAAAGCCAAGGCAAATTGCCATGTAGAGTTAACTAACTTAATCATTCCAACTAAGAACGACTCTAAAGAAGACATTGAGGCTCTAGTTGATTTCTGTGCAAGCCTAGGCCGTGATACTGTCCTCCATTTTACTCGCTATTTTCCACATCACAAATTCCGGGTACACTATACCCCCGAAAGCACTTTATTAGAAGCTTTACAAATTGCTCGGAAAAAACTTGATTTTGTTTATCTGGGAAATATTGGCGGTTATGATAACAATACTTACTGCCCGAATTGCCAAAATCTTCTGGTTAATCGGGGTTATTTCAACACAATAGTTACCGGAATTAAAGGAACAAACGAGTGTAATAAATGCGGTTTAAAGATTTATGGAATATTTGACGAGGAACGATAAAAATTTTAACACAAAGGATATACAGAAATGGGGCGACGAACCGGTACAATAATTATAATCCTCATTACTAGTGCAATTTTGGGATCTGGCATTTCTACAATCTTATCGCGATTTTTCCCAGAAGGGCCGGTATATAAAATTCTTTGCCAGATTTTCTCGGTAGGAATTAAAAACTTAACTTTAAATTTAGGTTTTTTTGAACTCAGTTTTAGCTTTACACTTTCAGTTAGCGGACTTACAATTTTATTTATTATTTTGGCGATAATTCTTTTAATTAAATTTTAGTGCTTATCTAATAGTCTGAGCAAAATACGGAATTGTTTTAATTTTTGTCTGACGACTAATAAAAACCGCAAGCTCTTTTAATTTTTCATTGTCTAGCATAACAATACCTTTTTCTGCTACTGGTCGATCAGTAGAATATATTTGGACCTCTAAAGGGTTTATTTCCTTTATTACTTTACACCATTTTTCTAATACTTCTGGTGAATAATTGTTTACTTCCCCATCAATAAAAATTGTTTGAATAATAATAGGAAGTTTTCTGGAAAGTTTTACTAAAGCGTTTATGATATCTACTAAGTGTAATCCGGGGCAAGGGCGATTGATCTTTTTGAAAAGCTCTTCATCAGCAGTATCAAGTTTAAAAACTCGTATATCGATCAAACGCAAAGCAGAAAGAAAAAGATCTTGTGTTAGACAACTGGAATTACTTAACAAAGCAATCGGAACTTTTGGTAGTAGTTCATCGCGAAGCTGTTTTATATTTTTTACAACTTTCTCAAAAAAAGGGTAAATCATTGGCTCGCCATTTCCTGAAAAAGTGAGATAGTCAATATTTTTATAAATACTTAAGGCTAATTTCACTTCCCGATTAATTTCCTCTATCGAGGGTAATTCGTTAATTGCCGGCGTACAAGTTAACTCGTGAGTAATTCCATAATGGCAGTAAATGCAATTAAACGAACATATTTTTTTAGTTGTTGATAGTAAATTTATTCCTAAAGACCGACCTAGACGTTTGGAATTAACTGGGCCATAAATAATTCCTGATTGAAGTGGAAGTACGTTACTTTTCACGGTAAAGCACTGCTACCCGACATTTTTCTAAAAGTTCCAAATTCGATAAAGAACTATGAAGAATTCTTGCCGTTTTATTGGAAATTACAATATCAACATTGTTGAAACCGCTGCTTCTCAATGCTGTTATCCACAACGGATTATTTCCACAAAATTCTGTTAACAATAATTGAGCGGATTCTGGTAAGTATTTAACTAACCCAGAATTTACAACGTAACTCGGATCTGCATAATTAATCGAAAAAACCTCCCTGCCATCTTCGTTTATAACTTTAGGAAATAGCGCAAAATCTAGAGGGATGTTCCGAGCATCAATTACAAATCCGGTATATTTAGGACAATTTTCATTTTCTGAGGGCAGTAGTTTAACACCATTCGGTACCGGAAAGTTCTCAGGCCAAGTTTGTTTACAGCAGGGGCAAACCATTGGGACTAAGTACTCAATCGGTTGTCTTGGAGGTACTAACAGTTTCAGGACATCGCCTGTTAATGGAATCTCGTATTCGTAAATTGCAGAACCGTCTGAAAGATATCTTCGATCAACTTCGATAATTTTTAATGCTTGAAACAAAAATTTTTGTAATAGCTTAGCATCTTTTTGAATGTACTGGTTCACTGTTTCATGGCTATTATATTTAATTGCTTTGATTTCAGATTTAGCATGTGCTTCAATTACTTCGCGCGAAGCTTTTATATCAGGATCTTTAACCGTTATAGTAAAGCGTAATACCCAATTAGTATAATCTACTTCTGAATAAACCAAATTCAGCAACACTAAATGTATTAGGATTAAATATCTACAAAACTGCATATAAGTTTACTAAGATATAACAAAACAGCGGGTGACGGGGATCGAACCCGCGACCTCGAGCTTGGGAAGCTCGCGCTCTACCAAATGAGCTACACCCGCATTGATATTATTTTATATCAACTATAAGCTTTGTCAATAGTTCTCTTAATTTTTAATTTTATTCAGTATTTTATTCAGTATAAACACAAAAGCAGCTAACGATTAATATTTTATATAAAATCTACTGGTTCTAAAAAACTCAACTAAAATTTACCACAAAATTTTTATGGAGATATTAAATGCCCTGCTATATTTATAACATAAAAATTAGCGAAAAGTAGACAGATATCAACTATACGAAAACTATAGTTATACTTTAATACTTGACAAAAGATTCGGAAAAATCTAAATCTAATGTCACAGTTTTATGGATCAACATTAATGTCAAATTTTAACTTATTATTACCGAAGTGTTTAGAAAGTTCATCATAAGAAATTAAATTCATTAGAGGTACCGAAGTTTTTAATAAGATTTGTGTAATCTTTTTTTTGTGTTTTGAGAATATTACAGGTCCTAATACTGTAATCTGAGGATTATATTTAAATTTATCTTTGATTATCGAAATCGCAACTTTTATT
>JANXBB010000120.1 GCA_025061975.1 Caldifarciminota bacterium
CAACTAAATTTTTCGTCTTATCAGTAAAAGAAGACATAGCTTATATCAAACCATATTGTCTTAACCGAAGTAAAAAGACTTCGTAATCACGACGCAAAATTTCTTCGGAAACGTCGTAGTTTTCAAGAATATACTTAAAAATTTCCTTTTCCGTACTGCCATTACGCAACCGAATAATAATTTCTCGCCCGAGTTCATTAGTTACATAACTATTGCCGGTTTGGGGATCAAAAATAAATCCACTTTCACTAATTGCTAATTCTTTAAGATATGAAAAACTGTCCCTTTTGGGCATAGCTACTTAATACCTATATTGTTAAAATAACCGGTTTTATAGAATAGTAGCTCATCTAAATGATAACCGCGTGTTTTACACCAATAGCAATCTTTAATTTTACAATCCTTAGCTAAAATCTTTTTTCCCCAGAATGCAATTTCATAAGAATTATTATAATTTTTAGTTCCAGTTTCAGAAAGTGCAATCATAGTTCTAAAGCTGTCTTTCGGCGCAGGTTTAATTTCTTTTACTAAATGATAACCTTCAGTAAGCGGATCTTTTACCTCGGATGGATATAAAGATATACCTACGTAAATGGGGCGCTCTAATATCCCACTTAACACGATTCTTACCGGCTTATTATCTTCGTAATCAAAAGCAACAGTAAATGAGTTTTTTGCATAGCTTAAGGATAATAATACAAAAATTCCAATAAAAATTATTGGTTGTTTAATCCTCATAGTTAACTCCTTTTAGTTTATTTAGACTGGTAGCTTATGCCAAAAGTCCCATAGTTTATATTGTATCGGCTAAAAACATTTTTTGTAATTGCACCGATAAGATGAAGTTTATTAAATAACACGTATTCGAGCTTAATATTAAACTTCGCTTTTTGAAGATTCAAGCGATTACAAACAAGTACCGATTGATCATCAATGAAATGGTAAGTTTGACCGTAAAAACCACCTACTTCTAAAAATAACGGTGAAATAACATTCACTTTTACTTTTCCGACGCCAACGAAATAATCTCCGTCAAGATTTTTAGTATACACCAAACCGAAAGTAAAGCAGGGTAAAAATCGAAGTTTATTTATTATGTAATTCACTTCAGGATTTAAGTGAGCAATCCAATAAAATCTTTGACCGCTGGGAATGTTCTGGCTATATAAGGTATAAAAACACCCTAACGAATACCAGGGATTTATTCCATAATAAGTTCGGGTTGTAAAAACTAAACCTCGATTTTCTAAATTATTTTGATAGCCGATAAGAATAGTGCGTAGATATAATCTATTAATCAGAGATCTACCCAGTCCTATTGAAATTAAATTCTGTCTAAAGTTTTCTTCATAATACCGTTCGTATCCTAAAAAAATATATCTGTCCTGATTAATGAAACTTATATACCCGGAAAGTGTATAATTAGGATATAAGCCATTACCAATTGTAAAATACGCTGACGGTGCAAAATTAAAAAGTATCAATAGAAAAATCATTGATTATTTACACGAACTGTTATTAAACTATTAGCCCAATTGCCGGAATGGTCATATGCTTTAGCTAAAACAGTATGATAATCATTAGTCAAATTTGTGGTGTTCCACAAGTAATTAAATGGATAATTCATAACTGCCGCTACGGAATCACCGTCAACATAAAATATTACTTTTGAAACACCCCGGTCATCTGATACTTCAGTTCGCACCAATACTGTGCCAGATACAGTAGACCAACTCGCCGGCGCAACAATAGCAATTTGCGGTGGTTGGTGATCAGCAGTGTCATTATTGACCCTAACTGTTATCAAAGAATTTGCCCAGTTACCTCCAAAATCATACGCTTTGGCTAATATTGAATGATAATCATCAGCATATCCGGTAGTATTCCATAAATATTCAAAAGGAGCATCTAAATCAGTATTTATTGAATCACCATCAATATAAAATACTACTTTACTTACTCCAACATTATCAGAAACCTGAGTACGAATTAAAACATTGCCTGATACTGTAGACCAACCGGCAGGTGAAATAATCCCTATCAAAGGTGGTTCAGTATCAGTAGTATCAATAATCATTACGGATACTAAATTGGAAAGCGCAATATTATTTTTATTATCCCAGGCTTTGGCAAAAATTGTATGCCACCCCGGGCTAATGGTGGGATACCAGATAAATGAATAAGGATAAATAGAATCAACCGTTAAGCGTTCGCTGTCGATATAAAATTCGACGAATCTAACCTCAGTGTTATCAATTGCTTCAGCATAAACTTTGACACTATCTCGAATATATGAACCATCAGCCGGCGAAGTAAGTATTACCTCCGGAGCCCTTTCATAATTAAAACAACTCCCAATAAATAAAAAGACTAACAGCACAAAACATTTAACAATTTTAGTCATAAGTAAAATTTTACCTATTCTAATTTAACATGTCAATCCATGTATAATTTAAACTTATTTCTCCCCCCGAATAAAAACACATAAAGTCATGTAACTTGGAATAAATCTCTCCCATTTCTTAGTTTTAAATCCTTCGTCTTTTAGACATTTTTCAATTAAAGCAATTGATGGGCGGTTGAGAACGCTCCCCGCATAGACTACAACCTTATCAGCTTTTTTAAGCTTACTAAAAATCTTTGTGAAAAAAACTCGTGTATCACTACCTAAAGGAATATCGGTAAGATCAAGTAGGACAATTTTACCTTCAAACTCGTCTTCACTTAACTCTAAAGCATCTTGATAGACCCAGTGAACACCGGTTATTTTATTACCTTTATCAAAAAATTTATTACATATATCGGCAACATCTTTATCAATTTCGACAACTTTAACATAGCTTGCGCCCTGTTTTACTAATTCATCGGCTAAAAATCCATCGCCTCCGCCTAAGATAATAAACTGCTTATCTTTTACTTCTAACCCTCGCAGCATTGCTTCATTATAAAGATGAATGTCCGATTCTGAAAGTTGAGCTACGCCATCTAAAAATAGCATCTTACCAAAAACCGGATGCTCAACAACATCTATTTTTTGATATTTACTCCTAAATGAACAAAGCACCTTATTAACCCGGTAAGATACTTCTAAACCTGGAACCATGGAAACAGAAAACAGATCGTCTTCAATCACATAAATCTGCCCATCTTGACGAATCGTCCGCAAGTTTGATACCCGTTCCGGTTGCAATTCCTGACAAAGCCAGTTGACAACCACTCCTGCATTAACATCACCACAGGTATAAACATCAACCGAAAGTAACCCTTCTTCAGGATAAGTGTGTAATATACAATGTGACTGCTCAAGAACAATAAACAAAGTCACTCCATATGGCGTAAACTCTTCAGAAAAAATCCGTCGGACCTTAACTCCTGCTTCTTTTAATACTTTTAGCACACATTCTTTAAGAAAAGGCACGTTCCCTAAAACACTAGGTTCAACCTTGAGCTCGCAGATTACAGTTTCTTTGTTCATTTCTCACCTCCAAGTGGTTTAATTTTCGGTTTCTTTAGATGAATAATTTTCTCACAAATTCTTTTAAAAATATTTTCACAAAAATCCAAAAAATATTATACAAAAAATTTAAAAAAATTCAATTGTTTTTAAACTTTTGTTATGAAAGTTCAATGAAGTGCGTTAGTTAATGCAGTTGCCCAAACTCTTTTTAATTCGTCAATGTTTAAATTAACAATTAAATTTTTGTAAAGCCCATAAATCTTTAATGTCGAACTGGTTGTTGTATTGCCAATCAGTACCCAATGAACACCTCGGAATTTTCTCTCAAATGCTGTTTGTTTATTCGGAGGAACCGAAACAATAAATCGTGTGCTATATTCTAAAAACAACAAATTAAACTCTAAATCACTGTCAATTAATCTTTTGCGGAACTTCTGATCAATAAGACGCTCAAGATAAATCTCGCAACCAACCGCTCCAGAAAAACACATCTCAGCTAAAGCAACAGCAAGCCCACCTTCAGAGACATCATGACAAGCTGTAATAAGTCCTTCAGTAATTGCATTATGTAGCGCGTGAAAAATTTTCTTACTCAAATACGGATTAAACTCTCTGATATTATTTTGCGTACTAGTTTTAATTTCCCCAATTAAATATATTGCTTCATTAGGTGCTTTAAAATCTAAAGTAGTTACTTTCTTAATGTCAGGAACAACACCGATTGCAGAGATAAGGAGCGTTGCAGGAATTTGTAAAATTTTGCCCTGTGTGGTTTTGTATTCGTTATAAAGACTGTCTTTGCCCGAAATAAATGGAGTCCCGTAAATTTTAGCAATCTCATAACACGCTCGTGAAGCATTCACTAATTTTCCTAAAGTTTTCGGCCGTTCGGGGCTACCCCAAGAAAAATTATCTAAAAGTGCAACTCTATTCGGATCAGCGCCAACTGCAACAATATTTCGTAATGCCTCATCAATAGCTGATGCTGCCATCCAGTAGCAATCTTCTTCACCATGCTCAAAAGCCAATCCGCAAGAAATCGCAAGACCTTTATCTTCGTTAGGTAACGGCTTTAAAACTACTGCATCGGATGGCCCATCATTATCTTTGCCCACAAAAGGTTTTATAACAGTCCGACCTTGAACCTCAAAATCATATTGACGCACAATCCACTCTTTACTTGCAATATTATAATCAGCGAGCCTAAATAAAATTTCTTGATTATAATTCAAAGTTTTAGATCTTTTTTGTTTTTTAGCCTTAAATTTATTTTTGGGACTTAGCGCAATAAGTGTTTTCTGGGGTAACCCGTGATGTAAAAATTCTAAATCCAGCTCGCCAACTATTTTTCCGTAATATTTCAAAACAAGTTTTTTATTATCAGTTAACTTGCCAATTACTGTAGCTTCAACATTATGAAGTTGTGCCAGCTTAAGAAATGCTGCTAACTTTTTGGGCGGCACAAATAGTATCATCCGTTCTTGAGACTCCGAGATCCAAATTTCCGTATAACTGAGTCCATGATACTTCAACGGCACTTTATCAAGCTCAACTACTGCACCACATCGTGCTAATTCTCCGATTGCTGATGAGAGTCCGCCACCGCCGCAATCGGTAGTTGCATTAAACAGATTTTGGTCGCGAGCTTCAAGCATTAAATCAGTAATCTTCTTTTCTTCAATTGGATTACCAATCTGCACTGCTTGGGATAAAACCTCAAAGCGACTACTTTCAAGTTCTAGCGATGCAAAAGTTACCCCGTGAATACCATCACGACCAGTCCGCCCGCCAATTAAAACAATCAAATCACCGGGAATAATTTTCTTTTTAAGTTTCGATTTCGGAATTAATCCGATTGTACCACAATAAACTAATGGGTTACCTAAATAACGCTTGTCAAATGCAACTGCTCCACAAACTGTAGGAATTCCCATTCGGTTGCCATAATCTCGAACTCCATAGACCACACCTTTAATTATCCGTCTTGGATGGAGCACATCGGGTGGAATTTCTTTTGCCGGAAGATCCGGTGGAGCAAAACAAAAGACATCGGTATTGGCAATTGGTTTAGAACCAAGCCCGGTTCCTAAACAATCACGGATCACTCCGCCAATACCGGTTGAAGCTCCTCCATAAGGTTCTAAAGCTGAAGGATGGTTATGAGTTTCAACTTTAAAACTGATCCCATAATCCTTATTGAACTCAATTACTCCAGAATTATCTTCAAAAACGGACAGACACCAGGGTTTATTTAACTCATAAGTTACTTTCTTAATATAACTTTTAAATAAACTATCAATAATTTCAACCTTGCTACCATTCTTATAAATAATCTTTGCCTGAAATGTCTTGTGTTTGCAATGTTCCGACCAGGTTTGAGCAAAAGTTTCAATTTCAATATCGGTGGGGTTCCGTTTGAGTTTTCGGTAATACTCCTGAATTGTTTTAAGCTCATCTCGATTTAGCGCCCAAAGATGTTTTCGGGATAGTTCAACAAGTTCATTTAACGATTTATCTAAAATTTCAATATAATTGACCTTAAAAGACTTTTCCGGTTTAGGACTAAATCGGACAAAATAACTTCGCGAATGTTGATTAGCAATTTCTTGAATGAGTGGATTATATAATAAATTCCGGGCAATATAATAAATTTTTTCATTACTAATATTACTTATAAATTGATAAACTTTTGCAGTCTTTACTAAAAGTCCCGGATAACCCCATTCGTCTAACGCTTTAGCAATATGTTCTGCTTCAGGATCCATAACACCAGGTTTATAAATTATCTCAATGCTTTTAGGCCCAAGAAGGTTTTTTTGGCCACTAAGCTCGGTTACTTCATAAGTCTCAACTACTGGATCACAAAAATATTTTTTAGCAATTTTTGTAGCAGTAGCTTTTGATATTGGTCCTGAAAGATAATAAACATTATAAATTTTAACCTTAGGCAATTCCTTAAGTCCTAAATCTTTGATGCTTTCTAATAATGCGCGTTCTTCAGGATTAGGAATTTTTTTAATTAACAAAATCCGAAAGATTCGCTCGTTCATCCTTAAAAATAATTATCACCTAAATTCTTAGCTTTTAGTTTACCGGCGTCCTAATGTGTAAAGTTTTTTAAGACCCCGGGCTTTTATTAAGTTGCGTGTATCAAGAATTAACTTGCTGTGTTTTAGAATAAAATTCGCATCGTATTGATCATGATCTGTAAGGATTAATACACAATCTGCCCGAGCCAAATTCGTTGCCGTAAGTTTTACTGATCGATAAATCTTGCCGTTAATTTTTAACTCCGGTACATAAGGATCATTATAATTAATCTTTTTAACCTTAAAATGCAAAAGCTCCATTACTTTTATTGCCGGTGAATGCCGCGTATCACCAACATTTTTCTTAAATGCCGCACCGATAATAAAAAGCTCGGCTTTTTTTAGGGGTATACCATTTTCACCTAAAATCTCACATAACCGATCTAAAACATGAAATGGCATATTCTCATTGACTTGAGCCGCAAGTTCAATAAAATTCGAATGAAAATCATATTCCCGAGCTTTCCATGCTAAATAATAAGGATCGATTAAAATACAATGCCCCCCAATTCCCGGACCAGGATAAAAAGGCATAAAACCAAATGGTTTGGTCTTTGCTGCTTCAATTACCTCCCAGACATCAATATTGCCCATGCGTTCACACATTAAAGCTAACTCATTTACTAAAGCAATATTCACACTACGAAAGATATTTTCTAACAGTTTTGACATCTCAGCAACTTTAGGACTTGATACTACCACTACCTTTTCAACAAATTGACTAAAGAAAAGTTCGGTCAATTTTGTGCAAGTTTTCGTTACTCCACCAACTACTACTGGAGTATTTTTTGTTGTAAAAACTTTATTACCGGGATCAATCCGCTCCGGAGCAAATGATAGATAAAAATCCACGCCTACTTTAAGTCCGGTCTTTTCTAAAATCGGTAGTAAAATCTTTTCTGTTGTTTCAGGAAAAGTTGTGCTGCGCAGAATTATAAGCTGCTCTTTTCTTAAATATTTACTAATCTCTTCACCAGCTCCAATAATATAAGATATATCCGGATCTTTAGTCTTGGTAAATGGCGTGGGGACACAAATGTTTATCACGTCGCAATCGCGACAGATTTTATAGTTCTCAAAAGCAGTAATTTTCTTTTTACTTACAAGTTCTGATAGTTTTTCTGAGGGCACATCTTCAATATAGCTTTGGCCTAAATTAACCATCGCAACTTTAGCTTTATCCGTATCAACTCCGTAAACCGTAAAACCGACTTCAGCAACATCAATTGCTAATGGTAGACCGACATATCCTAAACCAATAATTCCGACTTTTGCTTCGCGTCTTAAGATTTTATTATAAAGTTCCATTTCGCCTCCAGTCTTTTAGATAAACATTTTATTAGAACTTTGCGTTTTGTCAATAAATATCTTTTTACTTGTAGCTAAAATAAAAAAACGACTGCGCTACGAACCTTATCCCCTCCACGCTATCCGATACCACCCAGACATTAACTAGGAGATTTCTGCGCAGTTGAGCTGCCCAAACCACAAACATGTAAAACCTGCTCTTTAATCTGAAGAAGTACTTGCGACATCAATCCTCGGCTTTGCCATTTATAAAGCACAATATCTATCTCCCGGGTTAAGTTTGTATCCTGATAGCGCCGGGTAAGTCCATAAATCTCTCGGGCAAACGCTAAATAATAAAAGTTTAAAAAGGTCGGAATCGCTGTTGTACTTAAAAGTTGCCGGGTCCGAGTTTCAATTTCCGCAAGTTTTGCATATTCTTGTTTAATAGTCATCTTAGTATGGTGCGAAATCTTAAGGCCTTTATTAAGTTCCATAAAACTAACCCAATTCTGATATCGGCTATTACTGTCTTTAATGCTCATTTTTATCACCTCCTTTCATTTTGAAGTTTTT
>JANXBB010000132.1 GCA_025061975.1 Caldifarciminota bacterium
GATTAAGCTCAATTAATGGTCTTACAATCCACACTTCTTTTGAAATTTTTGGTGATTCAAATAAACTATCCTCAGAAGTTTCATCGCCAATCTTTCGGATCGGTAGAATACCTTTTAAGCCGCTTATTCCTGTACCACGAACAAGATTCAAAAGCACAGTTTCAAGGTTGTCGTTAGCGTGATGTCCTAAGGCAATTTTATTGCATTTTAATTTGCAGGCATATTTATAAAGCACCTGGTAACGTAAAATTCGTGCTGCAGTTTCAATTGAAATTTTCTTTTGCTTGGCATACTTTAGCACATTAACTTTACATCTCTTAATCGGAATTTGAAGTTTCTTACAAAACTCAACTGAAAATTTCTCATCTTTATCGGCGGCTTTCTTTCTTATACCATGATTAATATGACATGCATAAAGCTTAATTTTTAACTCGGATTTTAAGTCATTTAATGCCCAAAGAAGCGCGGTTGAATCTGGCCCACCGGAAAAGCCTACAAGGATCTTATCATTTTCTTTAATCAACTGATATTTATTAATAACTTCACGAACTTTGTGAAGAAAATTATCACTTGACACAAAATCGATTGTACTAGTAAACTTTGCGCTAAAACTTATATGTTAATTATTTAACTATTACACCGGCAAGTACCGATTCTAAAATATCCATTGCTACATTTACTTCTTCTTCGGTAACTATAAGAGGAGGTGAAAATCTAATTGCACTCTCGCCACATCCTTGAAGCAAAAGCCCTTTTTCAAAACATTGATAAACAATGCTATTACGTTTATCAGGAATTGGACGTTTCGAAATCGAATCTTCAACTAATTCCATTGCGATCATTAGCCCTTTACCCCGAATATCGCCAATAAACTGATATTTCGCTTGCAATGCTTCAAGTCGCTTAAGAATAAGCTCACCCATTTTACAAGCATTTTCTATTAGACCGTTTTCTAAAAGTTTTATTGTTACTAATGCTGAAGCACATGCAACTGGATTACCGCCAAAAGTTGATGCATGAGTTCCTGCAGGCCAATTCATTAACCCCGCATTAGATATAAAAGCACCTAAAGGCAAACCTGAGGCAATTCCCTTAGCTACACAATAAATATCCGCCATTACCTCCCAATGCTCTAATGCAAACATCTTACCGGTTCTCCCCATTCCGGATTGGACTTCATCAGCAACTAAGAGAATACCATACTTGTCGCATAGCGCTCGTAATTTGTTAAAATATCCCGGCGGAGGCACAATATAGCCCCCTTCGCCTTGAATTGGTTCAACAAATATTGCTGCTACTTCTTCAGCCGGTACAATCTTCTTAAATAAATAATCCTCTATATAATTTACACAAGCAAAATCACAACCCGGATATTCTAAATGATAAACACAACGATAACAGTATGCATAAGGCACATGATAAACACCGGCAATCAGGGGTCCAAATTTATGTTTTTGAATAACCTTGCTTGCAGTAAGCGATAACGCTCCCATAGTTCGGCCATGAAACGCACCGTAAAACGCAACAACATTTTTACGCCCGGTGGCGTATCGTGCTAATTTAAACGCCCCTTCCACTGCTTCTGCTCCCGAATTGCAGAAAAAAACCCGTTTGTTCATCCCACCCGGCGTAATTTCAGCAAGTTTTTCTGCAAGGTCGGTCTGCAGTGGATAATAATAATCTGTCCCTGACATATGAATTAAGGTACCGGCCTGTTTTCTTATCGCCTCAACAACCTCAGGATGACAATGCCCTGTAGTACAAACTGCTATTCCGGCATTAAAATCTAAAAATTTATTGCCATCAACATCCCAAACCCAACATCCTTCACCACGCTCAATTACTGCTGGATAACTGCGAGTATATGACGGCGAAATATACTTTTTATCTTTTCTTAATATTCTTTGAGCTTTAGGTCCAGGTAATTTTGTTATAATTTTCGGTTTCTGCATAATTTTATCCTTTCTATCTAATCGTTTAAACTTACAATAAAAATTATACCCGATTTTAGCTTAAAGTCAACCTGAATAATCCCAAACCCCTAACCTCACTTAATATCTAAAATCACACAACATAACAATGCTAATTTTATAAAGTATATAAATATCAATGAGTTAACAAAAAACTCCTATCGGTTATTTATTGATCCGGTACCTATACGGTCTTCGGGTCTTAGTTGTTAATTTCAAACTTGAACTCCGGGTTTAGTTTTTTAAGTATTTTCTTGTCAATATAAAAGAGTTTATTTTCAATAAATATGTGCTTAAAGAAAAGATTGACTTAAAGGTAGATATTGTGTTTTAGGTAGTGCTTTATTTTAGAGATTACGATGCAGTTTATGTTTGAGGTCTTATTTGGGTAGTTTTTGATATAATATATACGAGTAGATTGTTAGGAAGATTCCACTTAAAATTACTGGGCCAATTATAAGATATATCCCATAATTGCCTAAAAATCCTCCGAGGACACTTAAAATTCCGCATATCCGAAATAAAACGCCCCCAATTTTATGAGTCTTATGCCAAACGATTTCACTACTCAAAGTCCACGGGGTTCTAATGCCAACAAACCAGTTACGTCGTGCATGCTCTGTAAGAATCCCTAAATAGTAAAATAACCCTCCCAAACATAAAGCTGATATTGGAGTGGGATCAATTCTTTGTCCTAAATTCCAACTGAGCATCCAAAGTTGAATAAATAGTAATACAATTAAAAAGATAATCAAAAATCCGTCATAATACTTTATAAATTGCTTAATGTTTTCTTTTAGCGGGTCGATTCTGGGAACAATAACAAGTAAAATAAAACATCCTAAAAGTATTATCGGCATAAGGAAAACTCCCCAAAATTTTGAAGTGTACTGGTCAACTTCACCGTATTGATTCCAATGAAAAGGTATCCGGTCCGGTAGTTGCGGATAAAAAATTACCCCTGTAAGTAAAGATGCGCAAACGATTAAAAGTCCAATAATTTCACTTTGTCGCATATATCGATATATTATAATTGGGGATCAAAAAAACGCAAGATAATAAGTAACAAAATTATATCTAAAATGCTTACTACAAATTATCAATGAAAAAGTTGACTAATTTTCAAATTTACGATATCATTTAATAAGTTTTTAAAACAGAATGAAAATTTAAAAAGGAGAAATTATGTTTGACAAGTTAAAACAAATGCTTTCTTTAATTGATGCTGATTATGCTGATATCCGATATGAAATTAAAAAAGATGTCGTAATTACATTTAACGGCAAAGAACTATCCCGGGTAAGCACTAACGCAACTGACGGTTATGTAATTAGAGTTCTAAAAAACGGCGGTTTTGCTAGTGCAACTTTTACTAAACCTGAGGATATTACTAAAATTGCACCTCAAGTTATTGAAAATGCTATTCTAATCGGCCGACATAAAACTAAACCAGTAAAACTTGCTCCTAGTGAAGTAATCAAAGACTCTTTTAGCCCGGCGCTTACAGAAGATCCAAGAAAAGTCAGTCTTGAAGAAAAAATTGCAATTACCCAGAGTGCTAACAATGTTGCGATTCGTTACCCACAAATCGCTATGACTCATGTTGGTTATCAAGAAGTAATCCGCGAAAAATATTTTGTATCCACCGAAGGTACTGAACTCCACGAAGATTTAATAACGGTTCAGCTTGCCGGTGAAATTATTGCTAAAGATGGCAATATTGTGCAAAACGTCCGTGTCGCAACCGGGGGAAGCGATGGCTTTTACACAATAAGAAATCCTGAAGCACTTTTTGAAGAACGGACTAAAATTGCTTTGGATTTACTAAAAGCTGAACCGGTAGCATCCGGGGTTTATAATTGCATTCTTAATCCAAGTCTTGCCGGAGTTTTTACTCATGAAGCATTTGGACACTTTTCGGAAGCTGACATTATTGAAAATCTCCCGGCAATGCGTGAAAAGATGCGCCTTGGGGCTAAACTTGGAAGTGACATCTTAAATATCGTTGACGATGCTACCCTTCCTAATCAACTGGGATTTTATAAATATGATGATGAAGGCGTTGCGGTACGTCGAGTTCAGCTTATGAAAGATGGTGTTTTAGTTGGAAGACTCCATTCGCGCAGAACTGCTTATGAATTCGGC
>JANXBB010000170.1 GCA_025061975.1 Caldifarciminota bacterium
ATTCATCAGCTAACGTTGCATTATTACTAAATAGCCCTACCATCACTTTGGTTATCTCCGGTGTAATATTGAGTTTAAAGATATCGTTATTGACCGGTGTATAACATAGTCCGACTCGAAGCATCCGAGGCAACGGATCAGATTCTGAAGATGCAGTATAAGAAATTCCTGGCCCAAGATTACTAAACGAAACCCCAAGGTTTAAATCGCGTCGTAGTTTATAAAGTGCTCCAAAGTCAAATGCCCAAGCTAAACCGGTGCCACCGGCTTCAATGCCTAATTCGGGCATTGCACGCCAAACCCAATCCGGCACTAAATAAGAATAGATAAATTTAGCTGAAGTGCCGATACTTAAATTAGGATATAATTTAAAGCCATAACTTCCCGAAAGCGCAATATCAAATGTTGTATACTCACCGATAATTTGACCGGTGGCATCAGTAACTTCGGTTTTACCAGTAGTAAGATATATCGCACTTAAAGCTAATGTTCCTTGAGCTTTTAATGGTTGCGCGTAGCCTAAATATTCGTAATACATACCCGGATATAATCCTGGAAGCCATGGAGAATGCATTATTGTTGCATATCGTTTTTCCATAAATCCTAATCCTGCCGGATTGTAATAAGGAGCAGTAGCATCATCAGCAATTGCTGAAAAAGCACCAGCTAAACTTGTCGGACGTGCCCCAGGCCAGATCATCAAAAATACTGCACCGGGATATTCGCTACTGTATCCAACTCCAATTAAAATAAGAATTATAATTAAATATTTTCGCATTGTGTTACCAAACATAAAGGCCTCCGAATAAATCTAATCGCCAACTCGTTTAATAAACCCACGACTCTAATTTTGTTATTGGCGATTATTTGTTTTAATTTACTCAAAGACCTTTATGTTTCGATAAGAAATTATACCCCACAATTTTTCTATTGTCAATCATTAAGTTGTCTGAACTTCGTAGACAAAAGCAAACTGACTGAGTACTGATTGATAAAGCGAACCAATAGAAAGATATGCATAACCTACAGTATAAAGCAAAAGAAATGGCACTAAAGTCAACTGGAATTGAAGTAACGCGTAGGTTGTTGTAACCAAAAGATATAGTGTCAAAAGCAACTCGCCCCAGACGATTGGTGACGGTTTTTGCAGATATTTTTTTGTCTCAATGCGATCTTTCTTTGAGATGACGCGAAATTTTGGCGTCCGAGTAAACTCCGTAGGTTTACCTACAATACCTTTAATTACCGCCCAGGTATTTGACAGGCTTAAAGACATAAAACCACCTACTAAAAAGACCGGCATAAAATGGTGCTGGAACCTTAAGAAAAACGACCTAAATTTTCGTTTTCGGGAAATTTTCTTTTGGGTAATACCATAAATAATCGGATAAGGAAATACCGCAATAGTAAATAACGAGAGCACAAGAAAATACCAGAAAAGTTCTTGAGAATGTTCAACTTTAAGCATTAATACTGGTAGCGACAATAGCAAAAGACCTAACATCAAAGGAAAGACCATAAAGTTAGTTAAATGGATAAATCCCTCGTATTTTACACGCCAAGGCAAATCCGATTTTAACAGTGGTATGAGAAGTTTTCGCGCGGTCTCACAAGCTCCTTTGGTCCAACGATACTGTTGAGCTCGAAAACCGTTAAAATCTACCGGGACTTCACCTGGAACTACAATATCACGAATAAAAACAATTCGCCAACCTTTAAGTTGCGCCCGATACGAGAGA
>JANXBB010000210.1 GCA_025061975.1 Caldifarciminota bacterium
AGGAAATTCGCGAATCGGAATTTCATTAGCATCCCAAGTTTTATGCTCTAAACTCCCCCGATTACCGTCCCCCCGACGAACTAGTAAACCAATTAGTGCAATCCGTAAAGTTTTATGCGGGTAAAATTCGCCCTGACAAAACAACTCATCAGCATCCGGTCCTAAACTATGTCCAAGGGGCACTGAATAATGGGTATATGCTATATGATAAATCCGATGATAATAAGTGTAACGTGTCACTTTGGAATATTCACTACGTAAGGCAAAGTTTTTGTAAGGTAGATAAATACCATAACTAAGTCCATAACAATTCGGTGGGCGATTGGGCTGTTGATTAAATTCATAATTGTCAATTAAAAGTGCCCCATAAAATTTTAAGTTTTTAAGTGTTAAACTTAAGTCAAGCCCCATTAAAACATTATCTTCATCGCCGGTAATTGACTTTTCTAAATAAAGCGGAACTAAAGGATTGAGATATCCAAAGAAACTTCGGGTCTGTAAAGAATCCGGTGACCAAACAACAAGCATTGTGCCTCCTAAACGAAAATACCGAGTAATACTTAACTCCCCACGTTGACCGGATAAGTAACGTTGATACTCATGCCAGCGAGAAAGTCCGGCTACAAACCATAATATTTTATAATTCTTTGCTTCAGCTTTTATAAGAATCTGATCAAGTGTCAAAGGAACGCAAGAAAGAATTACCGAACTGCGATACGCCGGCCCAATTTCTAAATAATCTCGCCCAATTTTTGCTTTAAGAAACCACATCGGAAAACTAATATACGCAACCGGAGTTTCAAATGCAAAATAATCAGTATAAGATTTATAGCGCGTATTAGGATAATGTCGACCTGCTGGATCCCATGTGTCAGCATCACGCCGCATACGAAAAGTTGCCCAGGATAAGTGATAAAAACTTATCGGTGCAGTGCTGTCAAAACTAAGTTTAAAACCTAAGGAAGCTAAATTATTTTGAGGATCGGCAATTAATCCTTGAGGGGTATAGCGCGAAGAAAAATTATTATGAGTAAGGCGGATAATTGGCGTATAAAGCATATTAGTTGAGCCAATATTAATTTTAACTAATGCCTGATAGTCAAGCTCAGATTTTAAGCGATTAAGGTAAAATGCAGTTTGAGAGTTACCGGGTAGTGTAGTCAAATCAAGTTCGGACAATAATCTTTTAACTGTGAGTGTAGAATAGGGTTTTGAAGTTGGTGGAATCGTATTTAAGTAACCGGTAGTATATAAATAATCTAAAGCCTTATATGTCCAAAAATTCGTCGGTACATCATCAGCAAAACTTGCGATTATGAGACTTATAAGTAAAACTAAACTCATAAAGATTATTTAATAACACCTAACCAGTCGCGGAGTAAAAATTGAAATCGGCCAATTAATAGGGAAATTCGTGCCATCACTGTATAGCCGAATGATGCACCAAATCCGACCATAAGAAAGATTATTCCTAAGTCAGCCATTACTTTTGTCACCTTACCTCGTTCCCGGGAAAAGAAAAAATAGGTTACGGTGCAAATTACGCCGATTAAAGAAATTAGCGCCCAAACTGTAAGATCAAAGCGCTTAAAGACATCCGGCGTAAGAATTGCACCTTGCACTTGTTTAATAATACTTGCTTGAATTACTGCAGGAATTGCCGCCCCGGCACCAAAACCTAAAACCAGCCCCATGGGAAGACGCACAAGCCAGGAAACTTTAGGCAAAAACCGTGTAAAGTAGCACAGTCCGAAAATAAGAGGCACAAGATTAAGCAACTCGCCATTTCTAAAAAGTGGCACAATTAGGTCCGGATATAACACATTATGATATGAGATTGAGATCGAATAACCTACGGAAACCCCAACAAATAAATGCTCAGCAAATTTATAAAATGGATTATCTTTATATAAGAACGAAAAGATGCAAAATGTCAAAAAAGCTCCAAACCAAGTCCAAAAACTTGTTGCCAAGTTCATCGTGCGCCTCCAAGTTTCTTGGTTTGTTTTCTGATAAATAGATATCCGATATTACCTAAGACAATTAAGATAAGAATTAAAAGATGCGCTAATGACTGCGAATCCATTGCTTGAGTTGCTTGACTGATCTCTTTTGAATATCCACGCTCTTTAACTAAAAACTCGTATTCCGCAGCGCCTTTCATACCCCCAAGAAGTCCGGTAAGCTGTCCGGTTTGTAAATAAGGATAAGCGTCGGCAGCGGAAACTGCTGTTGTGCCCGCGCCCATTTTAAGACCATAACGTGCTTGAGCATACGCAATCCAGGTGTTCATTCCCGGATCACCGGCTGAAAGACTAATAAAGAACGGAATATCGCGATAATTCCGGATATTGCTCATCATCGCTAAAGATTCAAGTGGTGTTCCATAGTAATCCGTAGGAAAAGTCTTTTTAATATCTTCCCCCATACCTAAAACAACCGGCAAAACTCCGGACCGCCAACCTAAAAACACGTAATCAACACCGTATTTTTTGCTGTATTCTGAAGCAACCGTTGTTAAAGCTTGCTCTCCTAATCCCATACCGGTAAGCCACAGTCCTAAAACTATAACTTTCACATCCCGAGCAAATGCATGTCTTAATATTGCCAAAAGCATTGGATAAAGCTCGGGCATGGAACCGGGATCAAAGTCAATTGAAATCATTAAGGGCTTACCCGGAGGAATACTCTCCACAGCATCAAAAACTGCTTTGGCACGAGTTGATGCTTTACTAATAAGTCCAATGGGCTTAATTAACGGTACAATAATTACTACGGCTAAGATTAAAAAGATAATCTTGCGGTCAATTTTAGCTAAAGCTTCAAAGACGCGCATTATTTACCTCCTCCAAGCCAACCACGTTCGATACCTAAAATAATTTTTAGCGATGTTGCAATTCCTCCCAAAGCAATGCCAAAAAGAATTCCTCGTTTAGCTGCTAAGTTCGGCACAGATAAAATCCATTCAGCAAACTCCGGAAGACGGGGCGAAATTGCTGAACCAATTGGCACCATTCCCAACATCACAAAAAATGCAGCAATTAAAAGCAGTGTTGCTTCTTTTGTTCGTGCACGAAATGCTCGATAAGCAGCTGATGCCATATAAAATGCCAGCATGGCAAACATTGTAGAGTTTACCGGCACGAAAATATTCTGAAAGAAAATCTGCAAAACTGATGATTTACCAATTCCTTTAAAGAATACTAATTTACCATCAAGCCAGTTAACCCCCAAAAGCCCAACTAAAGTAGTTATTATTGCTGAAACTAATGTCACAATTGAAAATCCCCAGCCTGAAACTTTGCGTTTGATCTTATTGGAATGATAAAGCACAAGACTTCCCACACCAAGCACCAAAGCAAAGATTGAGATAATTCGCACCCAACGAAGTACTACCTCATATGCCCGTTGTGAATATGGATGGGGTACAAAAAACTGAACAATCATAAATATTCCAAAAATTAAACATAGAATTAAAGGAATTTGCCTTTGCATATCGCCTCCTAACCAATGCTAAAGAAATGTAAAATGTTTAAACTGGGGAACTTCATACTCAAAATCATTAAAATGCTTGCTAAAATAATAACTACAAGAATTACTAATTTACCGTAGTCTTGTCCCACAAGTGAACCTAAAAGTAAAGGTTCTCGCGAAAGATAAGCGGATGCCGCATAAAGCTCTTCGCCAATTAGTGTATAATCACATGCAGTAATAAAGAACGGTAACTGATAAATAGAATCAGTTCCGGCAATCTGAATTGCACCGGTAGTGGCGCCGGTTTCAGCTAAAATTAGTGATTCAGCCCAGAACATTCCTAAAAAGAAATTTGTTGCGGGCTTTTCGCGTACCATTATACCATCAACTGCTGCAGCATAAGCAAATTGGCTATCAGTGATAAAGAAAATGTTTTCTGGTTTATAGACATCGGGGCGGCCCACACTAGTATAAGCTTCTTTGACTACCTCACGGGCAACTGTAAAAACAATTGGATCGCGGTTAGGCACAATAAGAGTTGTCTCATATTGCGCAGTCTTTTTTGCAACCTCACCTAAAATATTTAAAGCTGCAATTGTTGCAATATCAGATACCGAGGAAAGTCCGGGCACATACAAAATTGGCCGTCCCATTTCAGTTGCTCGGCCAACTGCTTCTTCAACCGCATCAAGTCCGGCAATACGTCGTATATAAAGCTTTCTTCCTTTGCGCGCATGATAGATATAATACAATATAAGCGTAAAGAAAATTACAATACCTACAAGCACATTAAGGCGCTTCGTATTAAACCATTGTGGATGACTTTTTACTACCGGCGACTCCAAAGCACTAAGTTTTACAGTTTCAGCACCAACTGCATAAAACGGCACCAGTTTATATTGATATGCAACTTTATCTTGAACATTCTCATCAATAAATTGTGTCTCAAATGGTGAGATTACTCCTAAATAAGTATAATCAGTATCTAAGGTCCGGCGAAAAAGTAAATAACCACTAAGCTGGTCCTTTTGAGCACACGACCAACATAAAGTAATA
>JANXBB010000299.1 GCA_025061975.1 Caldifarciminota bacterium
CGGCCGGAAGACCGATCATAAAATACAATTTAATGTGACGCCATCCAAGCTTTAGTGCGTTTTCGATTGATTTCGATATTTTATCTTCACTAATGTGTTTATTTATAACTGATTTTAATCGTGAAGAAGAAGTTTCTGGAGCAAAGGTAAGGCCGGTTTTTTTGATCGATTGAAGACATTCAGCCATCTCTAATGAAAAATCCTCGCCACGCATCGAAGGTAACGATATTGCGATTTTTTGAGGTGCAAGTTCTTTTACGAGAATTTGCAAAAGCTTATCTAGATCAGGATAATCGGATACCGATAGTGCTAGCAATGAAATTTCTTCCCATCCTGTGGCCCTTAGTCCTTTATTGCTTAATCGTAAAATCTCAGTTATTGGTCGAAATCGATAAGGACGATTAATAATTCCTGCTTGACAGAATCTGCATCCTTGGATACAACCTCGACTTATCTCCACAGTCAATCGATCGTGAACTATCTCCCCAATCGGGACAATCGGTGGATAAGGAAAGTCTTCTTCTTTTAGTGTTTTTATCGTACGTTTTTTTATTATATCTTGATCTTCGTTATGAACCAAAGGGACATAAACACCAGAAATTTGAGCTAAAGTAAAAAGAAGCTTATCTCGAGATTTTCGATCCCAATCTCTAAAAGCATTAACAATTTCTAAAATAACTTCCTCTCCATCACCAATTACAAACGCATCAAAAAAATCTTTCACCGGCAGTGGGTTAGTAGCACACGGTCCTCCGGCAATTACCAAAGGATCGTCTTTACTCCGATCTCGAGCTAATAATGGTATTCCACTAAGATCTAAGATATACAACACGTTGGGATAGGAAAGTTCCGATTGTAAAGAAAATCCTAAAATATTGAATTCTCGTAGCAAACGCTTTGACTCTAAAGAATATAAAGGAATTCTATTTACTTTAAGATAAAATCCCAAATCTCGCCATGGAGCATAAGCACGCTCACACATAACATTTTCTTGACGATTAAGAATTGTATATAGAATCTTTAATCCATAGTTTGACATCCCAATCTCATAGACCTCAGGCATTATTAAACATACTGAGATTGTGTCTTTATCAGGTTTCTTAAGACAGATATTAATTTCGCCACCTGTATACCGAATCGGCTTTTGAACTAATGGTAAAATTTTCTCTAATCTTTTATCCATTTCCCACAATAAAATTTAAATTTCTTTATTGTAATCACAAATTTTATAAAAGTCAATTAGTATTAAAGTACCCACAAAATCCTAACGCCATAAAATTAACAAATACTCAAAAAATGAACTTTGGCGCACTCTGGCCGTTTCATCAAACTTTTATTTATCTCGTTGATAATTGCATACTTAGTTACTGATAAATTAAACCAACCTTACAATTCACTCGCACTTTTGATTATGTTTTTTATTATTAAGTTTTAGCTCATCTAAAGAAAACGTAAAACTTTTTAAATTCCTGTAGCTTAACATTTCACAAAAGAATTAGCGAAAATACACAGCAAAAGAAATCTTGCTTATTATTTTAGATCTAATATTGACATAAATAAAATTCTAGTGTAAAATTTTTTAATGATTAAAAACTGAGAAAAAATGGAGGTCCCTATAAATGCATGTAATTTTATTTACTATTTTTATAATAAATAGTCTTGGTTCGGCATCAGTAAATTTAGTCTCTGATAACCCCAACCAAACTATACTTGAGTTTAATTTGCCGGAATTTCGAATCGAAACTACAATTATTAACTACAAACCCTATGATAAAGTGGTGTTACCTCAAGCAATTACTTATTTAGAAAAAGGCCTTCCGGAGCTTCCTCGGTTCTATACAAACATAATCATTGATGACGAAGGAGAATATAATTATCAGATTCTCGATGCTCAGTATGAGACTCTTGCAGTCAATCCTATATTGCCGTCTAAAGGAAATCTGACTCGAGATATTAATCCAGAAACAGTCCCTTATGTTTTTAGTAGCTTTTATAATGAAAATCGTTATTTTCCGGAAAGCAATGTTAATTTATCACCGGCTTATATTTTACGAGATTTTCGCGGTCTTACGATCCATTATAATCCGTTTCAATATAACCCACGATTTAGACATCTAATTGTATGCAAGTATTTAAAACTTAAACTCTATAAAGAAAAATCCGGCGGCACAAATATTAAAATACGTCCAGAAAATAAAGTCACCGTTACTAACGAGTTTAAAGATTTATATCAAAACTTTTTTGTTAACTTTTCCCCAACTCGTTATGATTCAGTATTAGAACGAGCCGGTCGGATGATAATTATTACTGCTGATCGTTTTTATGAAAATATTCGTCCATTTGCACTTTGGAAAATGCGCAAAGGTGTTCCTGTAAAAATAAAAAGATATTCTGAAATCGGAAGTGGCCCAACCGCAATTAAAAATTATATTCAAAGCGAATATAATTTAGGAAATTTGGTTTGGATTTTAATTGTTGGCGATTCGGCAGATGTGCCACCTGCTCGGACTACCGGTCTTACAATTAATGCTGCGGCAGATCCTGTTTACACATACTTAGAAGGAAATGACTACTTCCCGGATGCATTTATTTCACGTTTTTCAGCAAATTCCGGAGTCGAGGTTGATATTCAAGTAAACAAAACAATTGCCTACGAACAAACACTTGTAACCGGTGGAAATTGGGAACGAAAAGGGACGGGAATTGCCTCTGACGAAACCGGATCGACACCCTACGCCGACTCGACCCGTGCTAATTGGTTGCGAAACATGTTGTTAAATTATAATTATATACTTGTCGATAAAATATACGAACCTTACGGTAATGCAACAATGATTACTAATGCAATAAACGAAGGCCGATCCATTGTTAACTATATTGGGCATGGTTCAGCCACGTCGTGGAGTTCGGTTACTTATACTAATTCTAATGTAAGTCAACTGACCAATGTACACAAATTGCCGTTTATTTTTTCGGTTGCTTGCCTAAACGGACAATTTGGCCCTACTACTTGTTTTGCTGAAGCTTGGTTACGAGCTGGAAGTACAACAAATCCTACAGGTGCCATTGCTTTTTATGGAAGTTCAATTAGTCAAGCATGGATTCCCCCAACAGTTGCTCAAGCAGCAGCTTGTACTCTTTTAGTTCAAGAACGGTTTAATACAATTGGTGGATTAGCATTTAATGGTTCTTGTCATATGATTGCTGCATATTTACCCGGCACTGATGGGGTTAAGGAATTTCAAACTTGGCATATTTTTGGAGATGCTTCTGTACAATTACGAACTTTGCCACCGGCTTCAATGACTATTAATTATCCTCAAGCAGTACCAATTGGAATTTCTAGTATTAATGTAGCTGTATCGGGTGTATCTAACGCTTTAGTAGGAATTTTTAAAGATTCGATTTTATATGGCTCGGGATATACAGATGCCTCGGGAAACATCGTGATTAATCTTTCCCAACCTCTAAATAGTGTTGGATTTGTTTATATAACAGTAACCGCTTATAATAAAGCAACCTTTATGGATTCAATCGCGGTAGTTGTTCCTAATATGCCGTATGTAATATATCAAAAGTCAGAAATTTTAGATCCGATGCCAGGGGGGAATGGGAATGGTAATATAAATCCTGGGGAGGCGATTGAGATGCGTGTTTGGTTGAAGAATTTTGGTTCGGTGGTTGCTAATAATGTGCGAGCTTGGTTACGGAGTACAGATCCTAAT
>JANXBB010000061.1 GCA_025061975.1 Caldifarciminota bacterium
AATTATTGATGAGGCTTATCGTGAGTATATTACAAATCGCGAATATCCGGATTCATTCAAATTCTTACGCAACGGCAAGAATGTATTGATTTTGCGAACCTTTTCTAAAATTTATGGGCTGGCAGGATTACGAATTGGTTACGGGATAGCGCAACCGGAGATTATTAGTAATTTAATGAAAGTTCGCATGCCTTTTAATGTTAATCGACTCGGACAAATTGCAGCGTTAGCTGCTCTTGAAGATCATAATCATGTCAGGCGAAGTCGTCGAATCAATGAGGAGGGGAAGAAATATCTTTATCGCGAGTTTAAGAAACTTAAAATATTCTTTTTAGAAAGCTGGGCAAACTTTGTATTTGTTAATTTTGCAACTGATGCACAAGAAATTTTCGAAGAATTAAAGAAACGAGGAGTGATAACTAGAACAATCCGTGAATATGGTTTTCCTAATGCATTGCGAATTACGGTTGGCACTATGAGTGAAAATCGGCGACTAATTAGTGCTTTGCAAGAGATTCTCGCTAAATAATAAGAAGTAACATATTTTTCGAACCGACGTTAACTTCTTTTAGCTTAAATGATCCCTCATATTGTAATCGTAGGACGTGCCAATGTAGGTAAATCGACTCTATTTAACCGGATTGCCCGACGACGGGTTGTTATTACTTTTTCAGAAAGTGGGACTACTCGGGATCGAATAAAAGTTAAAAGTACCTGGCGCGGTTATGAATTTTTTCTTACTGATACCGGCGGATTTATTACTGATAAAAAAGAAAATTTCTTTTCTCTTGCCAGTAAAGTAAACCAGCAGATTCTTGAAGCAATTCGGGGTGCAGATGTTGTAATTTTTCTAGTTGATGGGAGCGGCGAGCCAACGATTGAGGATGTAAAAATAGCTGAACTTTTGCGAAAAGAAAAGCGCGTATTTTTACTTGCGGTAAATAAAATCGACCGCAAAGAAACGCAATTTAATTTACCGTCTTATTATCGATTAGGGGCTGAAGAAGTAGTACCGATTTCAGCAGAGCATGGCATCGGAGTTGATATTTTGTTAGACAAGATATTTGAGAAACTTCCTAAAAATTTATTAAAACAAGAAAGTTCTGAAGAAAATAGGGTCTTAAAACTTCTAATTGCTGGCCGACCCAATGTTGGAAAATCAACTTTTCTTAACACACTTTTAGGCCAAGAACGTGCAATAGTGTCGCCGATCCCGGGAACAACCCGTGATGCGATTGAAGAGGAGTTTATTTTTGAAAATCGAAAAGTGCGAATAATAGATACCGCCGGAATTAGAAAACGTTCTAAAATCAAGTCGCTTGTAGAATATTTTAGTATTAAAAGAGCTCTTAAATATATCAGTAATTCTGACGTCATAATTTTACTTTTAGATGGAGAATTGTATAAAGAAAACCTACTTCCTCTTACTAAACAAGATTTAAAAATTCTTGAATTTGTAATGAATCATGGTAAAGGAGCGGTAATTGCTATTAATAAGGTTGATTTAATTCCGAAAAAAGTTCACAAAGATTTAATTAACGCGATTAAAGTTAACCTGCGGGCTTTTGATTTTGTTCCGGTTGCTTCAGTATCGGCTTTAAAAGGTTATGGATTAAAAGAATTAGTTAAAACGGCATTCGATGTTTACGAAGAAGGTCGAAAAATAATCTCTGACGAACTTTTAGAAACGACAGTTATTCCGGTATTAAAGAATCGATTGCCATCATTTAAAACTAAAAGAATCGCGATAAAACAAGTTTCAACGCTTCCGCCAAAATTTTACCTTATTGTAAATAATCCTCAAGATGTAAGTGAACAATATTTGCGATTTGTTGCCAATGAGCTCCGTAATTACTTTGGATTTATTGGTAATCCGATTGAAATAAAAGCAGTTAAAAAGTATTGACGCAACTTGAGGTTTTTGATAAGCTATAGACTGGAGGAGTTATGGATAAAGAATTAGTACAAAAAGCATTAAATACTGCAAAGCTAAAAGGTGCAAGCTATGCAGATGTTCGTTTAGTTTATAATGTTACGGAGCGGATCGTGGTTAAGAATGGTCAAGTCGAGGCATTAAAACGCGACGAAGATTCGGGAATGGGTATCAGAGTAATTGCTAATGGAGCTTGGGGATTTGCTGCAACATCTCGATTGACCAAAGATGAAATTGTAAAAACGGCAGCTCTTGCGGTGCGTATTGCAAAAGCATCAGCGACCCTTAAAAAGAATGATGTAATTTTGGACTCGAAAGAAAAAACTGTGGGTAATTACCAAACAAAATTAATTAAAGATCCATTCTTAATTCCGATTGAAGAGAAAATCAACCTGTTAATTCAAGTTGACGATATTATGCGCAAAGTCAAGGGGGTATCATTACGGGAAAGCGAGTTGAGTTTTACAAAAAAACATCAAGTTTTTGCCGCAAGTGATGATTCGTACATTGAACAGATAATATGCTATTGCGGGGGAGTAATTGTAGCAACCGCAATTAAAGGTGGAATAACCGGCGAACGATCATATCCAGGTATGCGCGGGCATTATAAAACTATGGGATATGAATTTATTGAAAGCCTTAAATTTCTAGACCATGCACAACGTGTTGCTGAAGAAGCAGTTGCGTTAACTTATGCTCGCGAATGTCCTGAAATCGAAACTACGGTAATCTGTGATGGGTCGATGACTGCTATTCAAATCCACGAAACTATAGGACATCCATCAGAACTTGATCGAGTTTTAGGCACCGAGGTTAGTTTAGCCGGTAAAAGTCATCTAACTCTGGATAAATTAAATAAATTTCGAATGGGTTCAGAAATTGTTAATATTACTGCTGATGCTACAATTGAAGGTGGTTTAGGTTCCTTTGGTTATGATGATGAAGGAGTACCAGCACAGAAAACTTATCTTATAAAAGATGGGATATTTTGCGGATATTTAACTTCGCGCGAGACAGCAGTAGTAATTGGGCAGAAATCTAATGGCGCGATGCGTGCTGATTCTTGGGCATCAATTCCTTTGATTCGAATGACAAATATAAATCTCTTGCCCGGAACTTGGAAGTTAGAAGATCTCATTGCAGATACCGATGAAGGTATTTATTTAGAATCTGCAGGCTCACCTAGTATTGATGATATGCGTCTTAATTATCATATCTCAGCTGAGATAGGTTGGCTGATAAAAAATGGTAAAAAAACTGAAATGGTTCGCCGTCCTTCGTATTCAGGTATATCTTACGAAATTTGGCGTAATTGCGATGCAATTTGTAGCGAAGATCATTGGGAAGTTTGGGGAGTTCCTAACTGCGGAAAAGGTGATCCTATGCAGGTAATGTATGTGGGGCATGGAGCCGCTCCAGCGCGATTTCGAAACATTAAATTAGGTAAGTGAAATGGAGGCAAATATGCTCGATAGAAATCGAGTAAGAGAATTAATAAAATTAAGCTTGAAACCAATCGACATGATGGAAGTTGGGATATATTCACATGTTCGCGGGACTACGCGTTTCGCTAATTCAGTTATTCATCAAAATCTTAGCGTAGAGTATCCATACTTTTGGACACGAATAGTAATCGATACTCCCCGCGGGAAAAAAATTGGGGGAACCTCATGCACGCAATTGACTATTGATGATATAAGGCGAACAGTTGCCCGAGCATTAGAGATCGCACATAATTCGACTCCGGATAAACGTTTTGTTTCGCTACCCAAACCAGAACCCCATAAAGGAGCTAAGGCTACTAAACCAGTTGATATTGAAGAAGTTACTCCGGAAGAACGAGCCCGAGCTGTTAAGAAAATTGTTAAAGTGGCTCAAAAATATAATTTAGACGTTGCCGGAGTAATTCATACAAATGTTTATTCATTAGGAGTTGCCAATAGTTTAGGGATAGATCAATTTGGCCTCAACTGCGATACGTATACGACTGTCACCGCAATGTCTAAAACTAGTTCCGGTTATAGTTTAGCAATGGCCCGTTATTTTAATAAAATTGATTTTGAGCAGCTTGCAGAAATTGCCTGTCAAAAAGCGTTACTTTCGCAAAACCCTCAAGAAATTACTCCCGGAAAATATACAGTACTTTTAGAACCACATGCAGTAGCAGAAATGATTAGTTTTTTAGGATGGTTAGAATTTGGCGCTAAAGCATTTGCTGAGAAGCGCTCGATAATTTCTAAATCTTTGGGGCAAAAAATTACCGGTTCTAATATTACTATTTACGACGATTTTAATCATCCTCAGGTAAATACTTTTCCATTTGATTACGAAGGAGTAATGCGTAAAAAAGTTACATTTATTGAAAAAGGAGTTGCTAAAGGTGTAGTTTTTGATTCATTTTATGCCCATCTTCTTAAAAAACCTAATACTGGACATGCACTTCCAGCTCCTAACCCACACGGACCATTTCCCTCTACGCTAATATTACAACCCGGTAACATTCCACTAGCTAAAATGCTTGGTATGATTGAAAAAGGGATTTTAATTACTCGTTTCTGGTATACACGAGTAGTTGATCCTGATACTACAACAATTACCGGTCTTACTCGTGATGGGACTTTTTGGGTTGAGAACGGTGAAATAAAATATGGTATTAAGAATCTACGATTTACGATTAATATCTACGAGGTATTAAAAAATGTTCTAGCTATTTCTAAAGAAACTGTCCTTTCTGGTGAATTTACACAAGTTGTGGCCCCAGCACTTTTGATCAAAGATTTTGAATTTACCGGTAAAACTGAATACTAAGCTGTAGTTTGATTTCCGATTATTTTTTAAGATGAATTGTTTGTTGTTCAAGTGGGATCGGGATATTTAGCTTGTCAAAGGTAACTTTGATCCGATACCTTAAATCTCTTTCGGATTCCCAGAGATATTGTGGTTTTACTTTCGCAACAATTCGGAAGGTAATTCCGGCTTTAGTAAAACCAACAATTCCATGAACCTCAGGGGGTTCTAAAATGATTTCTTGATTTTCTTGCGCCCAAAGTTCAGCAATTTCTTTCATAATGTTAAATGCGCGATTGATGTCAAAATTATAGTCAAAATCAACACTTACAATTGCGCGCATATAATCTCGACTAAAATTTCCAAAGCGCGTAAGTTCTCCATTGGGAATTGTCCGAAGGACTCCGGAAAACTCTCGATATTGCGTGGTTCGTAACCCAATTTTTTCTACAGTTCCAGTTTCATTTCCAACAGTAATTACATCGCCTATTCTAATTAGGTCTTCAAAAATGATAAAAAATCCCGAGATAAAATCCCGAATCAGAGTTTGGGCACCAAATCCGACAGCGAGTCCAACAACTCCGGCTCCGGCCAAGATTGCACCGTAATTGACACCGAGTTCACGTAAAATTGCCACTAATGCTAGAAAAAATGCAACGTATTTTAATATGCTATTTATTAACGGAATTAATGTCTGAACTCTTTCCTGTTTGTGTTTTCGTGCATAGCGACATAATAATGTTGCAATGATTCGATAGATAATAATTGTAAGGATAACAATTAATCCGCAATTGATGAATTTAATAATAATGTTTACTATAAATTCCGGTTTAAAAAATCTTCTACTAAGTTCTTCGAAAAGTTTTTGCGTAAACATAATAAATAACATACTGGAACTAAAAAGTATGTCAATAATTTTTATTGACAATATTAATAAAAACCAATAAACTTTTGTCTATGAAATTAAATACGAAAGGAAAATTACCGCGGGGGACAGTAAATTTACTCCTTGGTGCTCTTTTTATATTAGCGTTGGTAATTTTTTTTGAGGAAATTTTTTTAAAAAAAGGTTATTTCTGGGAGGATTTTTTAGAACAAAACTACCCTTATAGGCTTTTCGCAGCTCGAGCGCTTAAAGACGGCATTTTTCCATTTTGGAATCCTTATATTTTTGGTGGGCTACCGTTTTTTGCTGATATTCAGACCGGCGTGCTTTTTTTCCCCAATTTAATTCTTAATTTATTTGTGACAAGCGATCGTTGGCTTTCAGGATATATTGTTGAAGTTTTTATTATCTTACACTTACTTATTGCCGGTTTCGGAATGTTTTATTTTGCTCGAGAAAATAAGTTGAGTGATATTACAGCAATATATATGGGACTTGTTTACATGCTTAATGGCCATTTTATTGTGCATCTTACTCATACTCAACAGCTCCAAACATTAGTTTTTATACCGTTCATTTATCTTTTTCTCAAACGCACCTTTGAAAATACGAATATTTTTTCATTTTGGAGTGCCAGTATTGCCTCAGGATTACTTTTAGGAACAGCAGGACTTGCGGGATATCCCCAAATAATTGTTATTATTCTAGTTGGGTTTTTTTTAATTGCAGTTTATTATTTAATAGTTATTCCGAAGCAATGGCGAAGAATAGTATTAGGGTCAGTAATTACTCTAAGTATTTTTACTCTTATTGTTGCATGCCAATATGTTCCATCATATTTTCTTTTTAAGGATAGCATTCGCGGGTTATATACTTATGAAGAAATTGTTGAAGGCTCATTTCATCCTTTACGTTTCGTTACTTTTTTAGTTCCCAATTACTTTGGTTCTACTGCACAAGGCCAAATAATTAATTTTTGGGGTCCAGGCAATTATTATCAATATTGGGAACAGATGGTTTATATCGGTATTATCCCTATAATTCTTTGTGGTTTTGCGTTCGCAAAAAATACTCGTAAAAACACTCTTCTGCCGTTAATTCTAATAATTGTGCCCCTACTTATTGGATTAGGAAAATACTTTCCGTTACATATTTTATTGTACAAATATCTACCATTTTTTAAAGACATTCGAACTCCAGCAAAATTTTTAAATCTCACAATTTTCGGACTAGTTTGGCTTTCTGGTATTGGTTTGGAGAATCTCATAAACTTAAAGCCCCGAGCAAAATATTTAAACCTCGTTTGCAGCATACTAGGTTTATTCCTTTTAGGACTTACTTTTTTTGTCCCCAATTTTTCCGGAAAGTCCATTGCGCTTGGCGATATTATTCGGGTTTTATTAATTCTTGCAGGTGGTACTTTGGTTATCAATCTTTACTTGAAAAAAGTCTTAAAGTTAGCTTTTTTTGGTTCTTTAATTATAATTATAGCATTTCTTGACCTGTTTACTTTTGGATACAAATATAATTCATCACCCATCGAACCGGATTTTTATTGGCGCGACGACCAATTAACTGCTTTTTTCCGGCGCGAAGCCCAAAAGGAATTTGTCCGTGTCAATATTCGTTCACCTGAAGGTATGATTTTACCGCGCAATATTGGCTATGTATTAGAATTTCCGACCGTAGATGGTTATAATCCGCTAACTTTATTACGATTCTCCCAAGCGCGAAGTAAACTTTCTACAGAACGTTTCTTTAGTCTGATGAGTGTTAAATATTTTACCTATTTTGATACTTCTAATAGGAGACTTAATATTAAACAAAATGAGAGTTATTTGCCGCGTGCTCAATTGTATTATAACTGGGAAGTAATACCTGATCCCGAAAGTCTTTTAGTCCAACTAAATAATCCAAATTTTCCTATTGATAAAAAAATAATTTTGGAAACACCACTTGATATTCCCAACACTACTGAAACGCAAGCTCAAGGTATAGCAAAAATTACTTATTTTTCCTTAAATAATATTAAATTATCTGTGGAAAGTTCCCAACCAGGAATTTTAGTGCTTAGGGATAATTATTATCCTAATTGGCAGGTTAAAGTTAATGGTCAAATTGAAAAAGTGTTTCCGGTCAATTATTTTCTCCGAGGCTGTATAGTGCCAGCAGGAAAAAGCACCGTGGAGTTTTTTTACAAGGAAAAGTATTTTGCACCATTATTAGTAATTTCTGTTATGACTATTATTTTAAGCCTTGGAATGCTTGTGCTAATTCGGTATAAATCGCTAAGGCCGAATTCCGCATTGATAACCGATAACAAAAAATAGTGACTGTGTTTTCCTAATTAATTTAAAGATTACTTAAAACCGTGCAATAAATTTTATCCAAAATAACAAGTTTTAGCATCTATATATAATAGATGTTAGTAAGTATTATAAGTGCCGGTTACAAACTTTTCCCAATTTTTTCTAATAGTTGGATTAGGAAATAGAAAAGATCCGCTAGACTGTCTCCTATACGGTCCCCGGGATATAACTTTGGATATAACAAAGCTTCACAAAGCTTTTATTAAGTTAGATATTAACGTAAATTGGACTTTATATTTAATTATTGTGCTTTTAGTAATAATAATATGTTGACAAATACTATAATATCCGATATGCTTTATAGTAAAATGCGTATTAAACAGCTAATTCTTAATGGGTTTAAGTCATTTTCTGATAAGACAACAATTACTTTTGATCGCTCAATTAACGCAATTGTTGGCCCTAATGGTTGTGGAAAATCTAATATTCTTGACGGACTTCGTTGGGTTATGGGTGAAGCGAGTTTTTCCGAGATGCGTTGTACCAAAACCGAGGATTTAATTTTTGCCGGCAATAAGTATGTGCCCGCAGTTAATTATGCTGAAGTGGTGTTAATTTTAGAACTTACCGAGAACGATAAATTCGTGACCCCAGCTTTAGCAAACTTAAATTCCGAGATTGAAATTAGACGACGTTATTTTCGTTCCGGTGAATCTGAGTTTTTTATTAATAAAAAGCCCTGTAGATTAAGAGATATTCAAGATCTTTTCACAAGTGGTGGTGGTTCTGGTAAAGCTTATTCAATTTTTGATCTCCCAACAATGCGGCGCATCATTAGTGATAATCTTAAAGAATTATTTATTGAAGCCTCAGGACTAGCGTTTTACCACGAGCGTAAAGAAGAGATTGAGCGTAAGCTAAAACAGACTCAGGACGATTTAATTCGTCTCCGTGATATTATAGCTGAACGGATGCGGATTACACGGAATTTAAAGCGTCAAGCTTATCGCTTAATGGCGTTTGAGAAGGTAAAAACCGAAGAACAAAAGCTTCAAATTGCTCTTTTAAGATTCGATTATTTAGTTGTTTTAGATGAAGAGACCAAAATTGATACCGAATTAGCTAAGCTTAATATTGAGCTTAAAGAATTAAAAGATAAGTTTAATTCTGCGGAAAGTAAGAAAGCTGAGCTTAAAACACTGCTTTCCGAAAGAGAAGCAGTCCAGAATGAACTAATAAGAGAAATTAATAGCCTTAAAGAACAACTGATAATCGCCGAAGAGCGATTTAAGAACAATTTAGAAAAACAAAGCTTTTATAAAGAAGAACTTAAGAAAATTCAGAACGAACTTGAATTTTTCAGACCTTTTGAGATTACCCCTCAAACTATCGAGGAGAAAAAAGAATATTTAGCACAAATCAAGGAACTTTATCGGAAAAAAGAAGAAGAATTCGAAAAATTACGGCAGACAAACAAAGAACTTGAAGCTGAAATTTTTAGTATTCAGCTGCAATTGGATGAATTAGAAAATCAAGAAAAAGAGCTTTATTTTGAGCTAACTAAACTGAATTCCGAAATAGAAAGTTATGAAGAAAAACTTAATAACAATCAGCGTTATTTTGAGACTTTAAAAAAATCGTACGAGTCAATAAAACTAACATCTGGTGAGAAAATTGTGTTTTATAATTTAACTGAGGGAAGTATTAAAGCAATTTTTGATTATTATACTGATAATTTAGTTGGAATATTAACCGATCTAATTTATGTCCCTGATGAGTATAAGTTAGCATTTAGATCTTCGCTTTGGGGTCTTGAGACTCTTGTTGTTGTTAAAGATCTAAGAGATATTACGGATTTTCCGAGTAATTTATCGCAACCGCTTTTAGTTACCACATCTAAACCTAATCTGAGCGATGAAGAACTTCCCGTACCAAGTAATTTACCAGATGTGCTTTACGGTTATCAACGGCTTATTGATTTAGTAACACTTAAAGGCCCGATACCGATAATAATCCGAGAAATCTTAGAAAACACTTTTGTGATCGACGATCTTAAAAAGATCTTCGAACTGAGCAAAAAATTTTCTCAATATTCATTTACTCATCCTTCAGGAATCACTCTAAGAAAGGATGGGGTTTTAGTGGTTCTTCCAAGTTCTTTAGAGCATTCGGCTTCTGAAGTTGAA
>JANXBB010000066.1 GCA_025061975.1 Caldifarciminota bacterium
TACCGCTTCGACCGGATCGACGTTAAACTTGTAAAAAACAGCATTACAATATCTCAAGATACAAAAGCAATTTGTGATCTAAATGTTTGGGTAACACTTTATGATAAATACTTAAATCAACCTGATGCTTGGCAGGAGCGAATTTTAGTTTATCTGGTGCGGGAAAATAATACCTGGAAAATTTCGTTTGTATCTAAATATTCTTTACGGACCGAAGAACCGTTAGTTTAACTCCAATTAATCACAAAATAATAGGCATTACAAGATATAAAAGTTCTTGTTCGGGATTCTCTTCTGCAGGTTTGATTAATACTGCCGATTGCGGAGTTGTGATCTCCATTACTAGGTTTCCAGCATTAATCTTATTACAGATTTCTAAAAGAAGGTTAACATTGAATCCAATTTTTAACTCTTCACCTTTATAAGTCGCAGGAAACTCTTGGCGAATTTCACCGACTTCAGGAGTCTCAGCAAATATACAACATTTTTTAGGTGCTAATTCTAATATTACTAATTTGCTTAAAGGATTAGCAAAAACTTGAGCGCATCTGAGGGCTTTAATGAAGCTTGCAGTGGGCACTTCTAAATAGTGCTCGTATTTAGCAGGAATAACTCTTTTATAATCCGGATATGGTCCCTCAATAAGTCGTGAAATAATTATTGTATCAGAAAACTCTAGTCCAATTTTTGACGCGTCAGCAGTTATTTTAACTTCATTCTGGCCTTCAGGAAAGAGGCTAAAAACTTTGGGGGCAATGATTGCTTTTAATTCTTTATCAAAATTTCCCATTTGCTTAATGTGTGCTAACCGAAGTCCATCTGTTGCCGTCATTTCTAACTGGTTGGGTGTAATATAAAGATAAACACCACCCATTGATGGGCGTTCGTCAATTTTACGACTTACAGCAAAACCGGTATATTCAAAACATTCTTTTAGCACTTCCGGATGAAGATGTACTTCATTTTCTTTAGGTATTGCTGGCATTTCTGGATATTCTTGGGGATCAAGAGTTGAAAACTTAGATTCTGAGCCGTCAGCTTCTAAAATTAGGGTATTTGCTTTTAAGGTAAAATTAAACTCCTCAGCAGTAAGTTCGGAAACTGCTTCTAATAATTTTTTTCCTGAAACAATTGTTTTTCCTGTCTTTTTCTTATTAATTAAAGGAATTCGTTTTTCAATGTAGGTATCAAGGTCAGTTGCTTTTAGAATTAGATCTTTATCAGTTACTTCAATGAAAACATTTTGAAGCACCGCATACGTGGTTTTACTAACAATAACATTTGCAACTTTTTGTAGCCCCGTTAAAAAACTTTGTCTTTCTACGGTAAAAATCATAACCGCCTCCATTGAGCATTAAATACCTAAATTTTCAATCATAATACATAACTAAATTTTAAAAGTCAAGAATAAAAGAAGCCTTAATAATAAAAATAACTTTTTCTGAGTGTGTCTTTTTAAGCATCTATAATATATGAGAAGCACAAAACCGATAATAAATACCCTTTGATTATCGGAGCTATCTAAAGGATAAATATCCCCTGGGGTACCTAAAGGATAGTCCTGGGGACATTTTGCATTAACTCCTAAAAGACAATAAGCGTTTTCTAAAAGAAAGGTTTAATAAATGCCTAAATCAAAAGATAAATCCAATAATTTTAAGCTACCAAAATCAAGATTACACACGGCTCTTTAAGCTAATTATTTTCCTAAAGACAAACATGGAATTTGCGGATATCTAAAGCCTTAATAAGGCGTCGGATAAACTTTACAAAGGTTAATTTTTGCCCATGAGCTCAGATTACACTTTTCTTAAGCCAATTGAATAAAGACCTCATATTGACAATATAATATGCTAAATGTATTATTTAGCACGAAATCTATTGATAATTGTACATGAACTTTTACAATCCGGTGCCGTGCTGTTGCTTCAAAAATCTGATTGTGGAGATTTTTGCAACGAACTCTACGAACATAAAGACAAGACACTTAATCGGAGTAGATTTCAAAAATTATTGTTAATGCCATTAGTAATATTTATGCAGTTCAACTTATGATTTATAATCCAGCACAGAAAAAGGATCAAGGTTGTCAAGTTGTTTATGATGC
>JANXBB010000086.1 GCA_025061975.1 Caldifarciminota bacterium
GAAAAATCATACAAAGCCGGAATTCTCCAGCCTCCCTGAATGCGATATGGAAGATTAATTTTTTTACCTCGGGCATAAGTACCAACTGCATATTCTTTGGTGCTTTCGGCTTCAATCCATTGCCAAAATACCTCTGCTTTAAGACTATCGTCGTCAACCCGTTCCAGGTGCTTTAAAACTGGTGCCCAAAAAATATGTTCTCTCATGCCCAAAAAATCAGGCGGCCGATAGTTTTTAGCTGCGTTCCTTAAAAAATCTCGAAATCCGCCTTCAACATTCTCTAAAGAAATATTGTTAGACAAAAAACCTAAAGTTTTATCTTTCACATAACGCAAATTAGCAATTATATCCCGATATACTCGTTTAGGACGTGCCGGCGCAGTCTCTTCTGTGGAAAGCACAATTAAGCTTACCAACGCGTTGTGACTTAGTGCTTCGGATTTAATATATTCTAAAAAATGAGATTTCCCAGCGCCATATCCCCCTTCAACAAGTATTGCCCCACCTTTACCTTCTTTAAGATCGTTAAGCATCTTCTGTATCACTTTAATTTCGCAATCACGACCAAACGTAAAATCTGAGACATCTTCGGACGGAACAATCCCTAATCGAAACGCTTCAATCATCCGATGTGCCTTAATTTTCACTTCTTCGTCTTTAAGTACTCGTCCATTTTTTATAACTCCATGAACAAGTTCTTTTTCTAAACCACTTAATCGATATGCCGGTATCCACAGCTGAAGCCCGGAATCAAATTTTACAAAACATTCAGTTTGAAGTTTTGTTGGTGATCTCCGAATTGAAAGCAGAACACCCTTGCCAAAAACTGGATGAAAGACCGGCTTGTTCTGATACATTACTCTGAGTTTAAAACTCAGTTTCAGTTACGTTTTTTTGTTCTTCGGTGATAAGCTTTCGACTAGTAATCCTAAGAAACTTATCAACTTCTGAAGAATTCGTTAAAATCTGCTTTAGGACATTCTTTTCGTTCCGCGCACTTTGAAGTGCACTTATTAAAGCAACAATAAACAGTCGCCGATAACTAATATCATAGCCATATGCTAGAGCCGATTTTTCAGAAAAAATTTTAATTAATTTTTTACGATCTTCTGGAGAGATAGTAAAATCGTACGCTACGCAAAAAATCTCGACTAACTTTTCTCCTAGTTCGTTCAGAAACTCCACAGGAGAAATTCCTAACTTTTCTAAATCAATCTTTACTCCCAAAGGATTAATGTTAGAGAAAACAGTTGTCAATCGTTGCTTTAACGCCTCATAAACACCCCCAGCACCTTCTAAAAGTAAATTTTCGTCAGGAATTGCATAAAAAAACATTGCCCCGGGTAGCCGACTGTTGCCACATTCATCAACAATTTGTCGCAAATTATCTAATGCTTTCCGTTTATCCTTAGAACTTGACATCGAAATACCGCGCTCGGCTTCATCAAATAAAAATATCACGCCACTATAACCAATGAGATGAATCCATTGAATGAAGCTTCTTATCATTCGGAATGCCGTAGACTTATCAATTCGCTCTGAAATTCGATAGCGTGCTCGAATCTCTTTACCAACTTCTTCTCCTTTTAAATATTGAATTACTGCAATAAATTCTTCTGAGTTATCAATGCTTAAGTTAAAAAAAGCTCCTTTCACAGCATTTAGAAAACTAATGCTCTCTATCCCACGCAGGGTATTTAGGTAATCATTTATTGCGTTAGCATGCTCTAATTTCTCTTTTACTGACGAAAACCAATGCTCAATAAACGCTTCAATCCCAGTAATTGGAAATGCCAGGTCTCCTTGAAACTTAGGAATTATTTGAATATTGTTTATAATCTGTTTGTAAACAAGCTCTAACTTATCAAAAGGACACTCCGTAGGATTTAAAGGAACATACACAACTACATAACCATTTTTGAAAGCTAAATTTCTTACTGAATACAGAAAGTGAGTCTTGCCGCCCCCATAATTTCCTACTACTAATTTAAATGACGAAAGATGGTAGTTTTTCAAAATGCCGTTTAAGTATTCGTCTTCAATAACTTTTAGGTATTTGTCTAGACCGATACTGAACAATTCAACTCCTATTTCTGGAGGTGTGCCGCTGCTACCTAATTTATTAATAATTAATTGTGCAACTTTTTTATCCATAATTTTATTTTTGAAAAGCAATCGTTGAATAGTAAGTGCCATTGCCTGATTCATTATCAGGAACCCATATCGCTGTCGCTTTACTATCAGTCAAAGCAAATGTGGCTACAGTTAATTGAAATTCGTTGATAAGTTCCTGAGTTGTTTTCAGCTGATAAAGATCGTAACTGTAGGTGACTCGGGAATATTCACGAAAATTGTTTTTGGTCGGATTAATCCAAAAGTTTTTCTTTTGAACAAGCATAACAATTTCTCGTAAAAGTTCCAAAAGATTGACTTTATCGCCCCAAGATAAATTATTTAAAACCAAATACCGTCTATAAGCAGTTTTTAATACCTCACAAAATTCTTTATAACTATGCCAACGGCTCTGTAAGTCTCTGTCAAATTCTTTAACTGTTTTGACGATTGTATCAAGATTGAGTGGTAATTTTTTTATTAATTCTTTCTCCGGCCCCCACCAGAAACCCACAGTTCCTTCGTTAAAATTAAACTTTAGGGTGTAATATTTTATTCGCAAATTCGGCAGTTGCCCTTTTAACTCCCCGAATTCTGAAAGCAAATTAGATAATTTTATACCTATGTTAAAATGCAATTCTTCTTGATCATGAGTAATTTTTTCTTTCTCTTGCGTCAAAAATTTTTCTAACTCAACAAATAAAGGACTTGCTTTCAACGTATCGTAGACTATCGGATTTTTTATTAGATTCTCAATTTCTGAAAGCATTCGGGCACGTTTGTAACTGTCTTCGACGCGCGATTTTTCAATAAATTTTTCGTATGATTTTAATTTATTGTTTAATTTACCAAGTTCTTTAAAAAACCTTTCAAAATTAACTATCATGCTTGCTTGTTTTAAGAGATAAAGAATATTATAATCAATTATATGTTTGTGTCAATAACTTAAATATTGACACAATGTATTAATCCTATATTATAACTATAATGATAATCTTATTGCTTATCACAAGCTTAATCCCTCTTGAAAATTCTTATGTTGAAATAAGCCAAAATGATTGCGAAATTAGCATAAGCTTTTATAATCAAGCACAAAATTTAATCGGCGAAATTAAAAATATTCCAATTTATGGATACAAAATTTCTTCGAAATATTTATATCTTATTACCGACAACGGACTAGAAGTCTATAATTCATTAGGTAAAAAAATTAAAATCATTAAAAATCCCGGATTTTGGTTTTTTTCTTGGGATGATAAATATCTTGCATGTGTTTTAGATGATACGCTTCGATTATATGAAAACTATCAAAAAATCTTTGAGGCAACTATCCCATCAAAGGCAGTACGACAACTTATGTTTTCCTTAGATAATAAATATTTAGGAGTTATCTTGCGAAACCATTTTTTACTGATCGATGTTGCAAAACGAACCCTGGAATGGACAAAAGAGTTTCCATCCCCGTTAATTTGGGGCAAGTTCTATAATTATGATACAACGATTCTGGTAACCGAAGATCGGAAAAATCTCAACGGCAAAGTTTATCTAATTTTAAACAACGGTCAGATTAATAAAGAACTTGGGTTTAATTATCAATCTTATGAAGAGCAGATTCAAAATATTGAAATAATTGATAAAAAAATCATCGCTCAAACTCACTGTCGTACATGGATTGTATCCGACAACGAAGTAAACAGTAAAACTATTCCGCAAGATAACTATTTTACGCCGCGTTTTTCTTGTGATACAATTGCCTGGCCCCTTTCTCCTACTGATTCCATTCACCCATTAGGCAACAACTGGGGCGAGTTTCAGAATTATGGGGGTTCATCGTACTATCATCCAGGAATCGACATTCTTTCTCCATATATACCCAATGTTGCGGTATACGCAGTAAAGCGCGGCTATGTTAAAGCCTGGCTTACTACCGGCAACTATCTTTATTGGCGTCTTGCAATTGCTGATTCTTCGTTAACTTATGCTGATTCTTGTGACGCTTATCTTTATGCTCATATTGACTCCGCGCGCTATCATAAAAATATTGGCGACACAGTAGAAGTTGGAGAACTCATTGGTTATCTTGTGTACTGGCCAATTGACAGCGCACATTTTCACCACCTTCATTTTGCAAAAATTCGCGATCGGGGCGCAATCTGGCCCGTAGCTGATTGGGCTTTTATATTCAATCCTTTACTTAATATGATTCCCAACATTGACACTATTGCGCCCGTTTTTGAAAACGCATCCGGAAACTTTCTTTTCGCTTTCTGTCGTAATAATACGTCTAATTATCTAGTACCAACAAATCTTCATGGTGATGTTGATATCATTGCTAAAATCTATGATAAATTCTCGCGCTCAACCGGCGATACAATTTGGGATCGACTAATTCCTTTAAAAATTGAATATGAAATCAGCGGCCCTCAATCAATTCCGCGGCAACTTTCGTTTATTTTTAACAAACGAATACCTCCCAATAATACTATTAATGTAGTATATAAAGAAGATAATATTTGCCGAAGTCGCGGCGATTATGACTATCGTGATTATTATTTTATCGTAACTAATACCGATGGCGATAGCATTATTGAAACCACTGATGCCGGCTTTTGTTGGCGGACAACCGAATTCCCTAATGGAACATATTGGATAAAAGTTTATGCCTCAGATGCAAGTAACAATGTGACAGTTTGCTCGATGCCGGTTGTAGTTAATAATAGCCCGGGTATATCTATTGAAGAGCCTAAAGTTAACGAGTTACTTGATCAAGGTCAAATTTACAATATCGCGGGTAAAAAAATCAGCTATAACACTTTAAATGCTAATCCTGGTATTTATTTTATACTCAATAAACACAGAAAACAAAAACTGATAGTTTTTGCAAAGAATCGTTTTCTTAAATAATATTACTTCCCCCTAAAAAATCGAATTGTGTTTAAAATAAAATCTCTACCATAATTTAATCTTCGTAATGCATAATCGGTCATAATTCCTAATACATAACTTGGAGAGATCTCTTTGGTTTCGGAGACTTGTTTTAGAAATAAAAGGCTTAAAAACAGAGTGATGCCGGCGAAAATAAAGAAAAATTGATAATTAACCAAATGCAACCCGATGACTGTTACTGATAAGCTTTTTGTTAAATTCGCTAAATAACCTCCAATAAGTGACGAGATAAATCCAGAAAGCCCGGTTATTGTAGAATAAATTGCAAAGTAACTTTCCTTAAGTTCTTCGTTTTCGGAAAGTGATAAGACAATATTAAAGACTCCTAAATTAACCGCAGGCCAAAATATTCCCGTAAGAAAAGCATCAAGCCAAACCGGAAAGAGAAAATTTTCTTTAGGAAAAATCCAAAGAAACGGCAAAAACCCAATAGCTATGAAATTTATATATAGCACTGGTTTGGACCGAAATCGGTCAATTGCTCGACCCCATAATGGACCAAAAATTAATGTCATTATTCCTGCAATAATTGAATAAATTGCAACACGCGAATAAAGCATTTTTAGATGATTTAACATAAAAACGATATAAAAAGGACTGGCAATACCACTGGTGAGGTTCCAAAAAGCAATAAATTTAAGAAAATTACGAAAATTTTTATTCTTTAGTGGCGCCCAAAAAATTGTTTTGAAACTGACTTTTTTACGAACGTTTGCAACCTCGGGTTGTTTTGTTAAAAAAACAAGACCAATTAGAGCAAATAAAGAAGCTATAGAAAAAATCAAAATAAAACCAAGATCGGGGCGGTTTCGGATTTTGAAATAATCTAAAAGCCGGGCACCGCTCATAGCAACTATCATTCCAATAAGCCCCATTGCAGTATTTCTTATGCCAAAAAAACGCCCTCGAATATCTTGGGGAACTAAATCGCTCATCCAAGAAAGCCAGGCGTTATCGGCGATAACTAATAAAGCATTAAATATCCCAATAAGCACTAAGAAAAAAACTAAGGAAATTTTGGACTTTAAGAGTAAAAAAATCACCGGAATGATAAAAAGCATTCGAGCAATGCCCGAAGTGATTATTGTAAGAGTTTTTCGGTAAGTTAGTCGATTGATCATATATGCGGAAAGAAAACCTAAGCCCGTTAAAAAAGCGGGTATTGCTGCTAATATTCCAATGTGAAACGGTGTAG
>JANXBB010000182.1 GCA_025061975.1 Caldifarciminota bacterium
GGGCAGAAAAGATTGTTAATTTATCAGAAGAAGGCAGTAAATGTTTAATTAACGGCCAATATCTTTTACATCTAAAAATTCCCGGCATTTATAATATTTACAATGCGCTCTCGGCGATAAGTGTTGGGCTGCTCTTTGAACTAAAGATAACCGATATAACAGAAATGCTTTATTACTTTAAATCGCCAAACATGCGTATGGAAAAAGTAACTTTATTAAATGGCGTCACAGTTTTTAATGACGCTTATAACGCCAATCCCCAATCAATGCAGGCTGCACTTTTAACTTTTGCTAATTTCTCAACTAACGGCCGAAAGATTGCAATTTTAGGAGATATGTGTGAACTTGGAGAACAATCAATTTCATTACACCGAAAAGTTGGAACTCAGTTCCCTGCGGGAATTGATATTTTAATTACCGTTGGCAAATACGCCTATTACATTGCTGAAGAAATCAAGAAAAATAATAAATCTTTAGAACTTTATTCGTATTTTGACATAAATGATGTTTGTAACAATGTTGTTGACATCGTAAAAAATAATGATAAAATACTTATTAAAGGATCACGAGCTATGAAAATGGAAACAATTTTAGAGTGCCTAAAGGAAAAATATGGTTGGAAAGCCGATTAAAATTACCGATACCACTCTAAGAGATGCTCATCAATCTTTATGGGCAACTCGACTAAAACTCGAAGAAGCTTTACCGGTTCTCGGTAAATTAGATGAAATTGGCTATTGGTCATTAGAAGTTTGGGGAGGAGCAACCTTTGATGTTTGTATACGGTATTTAATGGAAGACCCCTGGGAACGATTAAGTACTATTCGCCGACACATAAAAAAGACTCAACTTCAAATGCTTCTCCGAGGTCAAAACATAGTGGGATATCGCAATTATCCTGACGATCTTCTTGAAAAATTTATTGAAAAAGCATCCGAGCGAGGAATTGATATCTTTAGAATATTTGACGCACTTAATGATCCCCGTAATGTTGAAGCAGCAATTAAATTTGTCAAAAAATACAACAAACATGCTCAAGGTGCATTATGTTACACCACAAGTCCGGTTCATACTATAGAATATTTTGTAAAATATGCTCAGCAACTTAAAGAACTCGGAGTCGATAGCATTTGTATTAAAGATATGGCTGGAATCATTACTCCCACTGTTGCATATAACCTAGTTCGCGAATTAAAAAACGAGATTAAACTTCCGATTCAACTTCACTCGCATGCTTCAAGCGGAATGGCTGTTGCAAGTTATATAAAAGCAATTGAAGCCGGAGTCGACATAATAGATACAGCTCACGCTCCTTTAGCATTTGGGACGTCGCTTCCTGCTATTGAGTCAGTTATCGCAATGTTAAGTGATACTATATACGCTCCTAAAATCAATACTCGGTTAGTAGAAGAAGTTACCGATTATTTCAACACAGTTAGAGAAAAGAAAGGCATTAAATATGATCGCCTAGTAGATGAAACAGTTGTGATTCATCAAATTCCCGGAGGTATGGCTTCAAATCTTATTGCACAACTAAAAGAACAAAATGCTTTAGATCGACTTGATGAAGTGTTAGCAGAAGTCCCGAAAGTTCGAAAAGATTTAGGCTACCCTCCTTTGGTAACACCGACAAGCCAAATTGTCGGAGTGCAAGCAGTTTTAAATGTGTTATCAGGAGAACCTTATAAAATTGTTCCTAACGAAGTAAAAGACTATGTCCGAGGTTTGTATGGTCGACCACCGGTACCGATCAAAGATTCTTTGCGCAAGAAAATTTTGGGGCGAGAACAACCAATAGATGTTCGACCGGCCGATCTTTTAGAACCCATTTTACCTAAAGTTAAAGACGAGTTAGATCCTAAATATATTAAAAAAGAAGAAGATATTCTTACTTACGCTTTGTTTCCGGAACAAGCTATTAAATTTTTTGAATATAGAGAAGAACCATCAAAATTTGAAAAAAAAGAAAACCCTGAGGAACAAAATATGAAACCAGAAGATAAAACAGCATTAGAGCTTATCCGAGAATTAGTAAAACTTATTTCCGAACACAATCTTACTGAATTGGAATGGAAATTTAATAACCAGCATATAAAAATTTCACGAGAAGAAGTAAAACAATTTTCACAAGCAAATCAAGTAAGCACGCTTCATGAAGATATTACTAAGCACCAAGTAAGTACCCCATCGCCACTTGAGACTCAAATCAAAACTGAAAGCGTTATACCTTCAAAAAAATTATTAGAGATTAAATCACCAATGGTGGGGACTTTTTATAGTCGCCCCCGACCCGATGCGGCACCGTTTGTTGAAAAAAATGACATCGTAGAGAGCGGGGCTACTTTATGTATAATTGAAGCCATGAAACTTATGAACGAAATTGTTGCCGAACGTAAATGTCGCATTGTTGAAATTCTCGCCAAAGATGGTCAGCCGGTAGAATATGGTCAAGTATTATTTTTAGTAGAGCCAGTCGAATAAATATTTTCTACAATCATTAATGGAACAATTTAAACCAATAAAAATTGTTGATACAACATTTCGAGATGCTCACCAATCATTAATGGCAACGCGGATGCGAACTGAAGATATGCTCCCAATCTGTTCCAAAATGGACAAGTTAGGATTTTTTGCAATGGAAGTTTGGGGTGGTGCAACTTTTGATGTTTGCATAAGATATTTAAACGAAGATCCTTGGGATAGATTAAAAAAATTGCGGGAGAATTTGCCGAATACTAAATTAATGATGCTCTTACGTGGACAAAATTTAGTGGGTTACCGCCACTATTCCGATGATGTTGTAGAAAAATTCGTCTATACAGCAAAGAAAAATGGAATCGATATCTTCCGAATTTTTGATGCTTTAAACGACATTAGAAATATGGAAAAAGCGATCAAATCTGCTAAAGATTGCGGAGCTGAAGTTCAAGGAACAATTGCTTATACCACAAGCCCGGTCCACACGATTTCTGGTTTTGTTGATCTAGCTCAAAAACTAGAAGAACTCGGAGCTGATTACATATGCATAAAAGATATGGCAGGTTTAATTTCACCCAAGAGCGCTTATGAATTAGTTACGGAGTTAAAAAAGTACCTAAAAGTTCCAATAGACTTGCATACTCACTCAACAAGTGGTATGGGATTGGTCAGTTACTATTCGGCAATTTTAGCCGGAGTTGATATTGTCGATACAGCGTTTTCTCCTTTTGCTGGAGGTAGTTCGCAACCGGCTCTTGAAAATCTTTTAGTTTCTTTAGCTGATACCCCTTATCGACCAGCAATCGACTTAAATCAAGTTATTGATATTAGTTATTATTTTCTAGCGCTTCGAAAAAAGTATCAGAAATTTATAAGTCCGACTGCCGAAATCACTGATGCCTCAGTGGTCATTCATCAAATTCCCGGTGGGATGCTTTCAAATCTTTATGCCCAACTTAAAGAACAGAATGCGTTAGATAAATACGAAGAAGTTCTCCGAGAAACTCCGCGCGTCCGAGCAGATTTAGGATATCCTCCGCTAGTCACGCCAACAAGCCAAATTATTGGAATTCAAGCCGTGATGAATGTTTTATCGCAAAAACGCTACGATAAAATTAGCAAAG
>JANXBB010000195.1 GCA_025061975.1 Caldifarciminota bacterium
ACTGAGAGTTTTAAGATTACAACGAATCGGTTGATAAATTGCTTTGGTTACATTAATTCGACCTCGACCCAAATTACCAGCTAAATATTGTGGATCAGGCATTGAATCGCACGATTGAAAGATACGTAATGTGCATTGGGCATTAGTCATTGTAGGATACATTGATTTAAGAAGAAGTGCTAAACCAGCAACACACGGTGCAGAAAAAGATGTTCCATCAGGCGCTTGATAGCTATTATTATTTCCAGTTGTCAAAACAGCAGTCCCTGGAGCTGTTACATCAACCCAAGGTGCATAATTGGATTCATAACCGCCACCCCAGACTGATCTCATATCATTTTGATCGGATGCTGCACAAGCGATTACATTATTATAACATGCTGGATATCGTGGTGCACCATAGGAGTAATTATTTCCTGCGGATGCAGTAAGTACAATACCGCTTTGCCAACAGTATTGTATAGCCTGATCTGATGGGCCATAATAACTTGAGCCGCCATAGGACATGCTAATGACATTAACACCCCGAATTACTGCATAATATTTTGCCGAAATCGCCTGGGCAATATAAATTGAACCTCCAGAACCTGCTCGAACTGCTACTTGTTTACAATTCCAACCATAACTTGCTACTCCAATGTTGTTGTTAGTTGTTGCAACTTCAACACCGGCACACAATGTACCGTGATCATCCCCACCCTCAGGGATAGGATTAGGATCATTTGAGACAAAATCATACCCAATTACATCATCAGCATAACCATTGCCATCATCATCAATCCCATTTAAATCACCACCTTGACTTACCGGCCAAGGATCAAAAAAGCCGTTATTATTGATATCCTCGCGAACATTTATTTTAAATGAATTTCTTAAATCTTCATGATTATAATCAACTCCTTGATCGATTGCCATAACCGAAACTTCAGGATTTCCGGTAGTAGCGTCCCAAGCTAATGGACATTGGGTTTTAGTTAAATGCCATTGAGCACTAAAATATGGATCGTTGGGCACAATATCAACCGGTAAGAGATAATTGGGGCCAACAAATTTTATTGCCGGATCTTTTTCAAAATCTTTAATAACATCCAAGACGCTAATTTCTTTAGGGAAATAAAAAGAATACAACAAGTCAAGTCCAAAGTTCTTAGCTCGTTCGTAATGATTTATTACTTCAGGACTGGCACGAAGTGGATCAGGTGGTTGAATTAACTTATTGTAGTTTGTAATATGCCATTTTCTTATAAGTGCATCAACTGATGGAATGTTTGTTTTTACAATATTATTATCAATTGAAACTTTTAACTCATTTCGGTAGTTTTCGTGAAACTGAACAACTATTTCTCCTGGAAGATATTTATCAGCAATAACAACATTTAAAATTAATATTACTAAACTTACGATTTTTTTATACATATGCGCCTCCATAAATTATAATATTTTGATATAATAAAGTATTTTTTTTAAAAGTCAAGATTTTATATTGACAGAGTTAATAATTTTACGTGATAATTCTATATATGAAAATTTATAAAATGTCATATCAAGATTTAGATCAAGTTATGGATATCGAAAACTCCTCATTTAAAGATCCCTGGAAACGAGATTTTTTTGAACATGATTTATGTCGTCGCAGCGCAATGCTTTTTGTTGCTAAAGAAGGGCCCAAGGTTATTGGATATATCGATGCCTGGTTATTCGGCGATGAACTACATTTAGCCAATATTGCAGTGCATCCGGAATTTCGCCGAATGGGTGTCGGATCGAAATTGCTGAAAAAAATTATTGAGCTTGGCAAAACTAAAAATGCTAAATATATCGTATTAGAAGTTCGAAAAAGTAATTTCGGTGCTCAAAAGTTTTACGAAAAGTTAGGCTTTAAACAATATTACCTTAGACCGCGTTATTATTCTAACGGTGAAGACGCAATCGTTTATAAACTTGATTTATAACTAATTACCTTACTATTCTTTAAAATAATCAAAAGAAACTATTTCTGAAAGAGATTTTCGTGGTCGGGCATTAGGAATTTCTTTGGGATAGCCAAGCGGCGTAAGTGCAATAACTTGTACGTCTTCAGGAATTTTCAGTAGTTCTTTAACTGCGTTTTCGTCATAAGCACCAATCCAACATGTTCCTAAACCTTCATTTGTAGCTGCAAGAACAATATGCTCTAATGCAATTGCAACATCAACAGGATAAGAATTCCAGTAACCACCCATTCGTCCAAAAGCAATATTTTTTAAGGCAACAGCACAAATAACCACCGGGGCTTCACCGATAAAAGTTTGATTTCGACACGCGGTTACCAATTTTTCTTTAACAACCCGGTCTTTAACAACAATAAACTTCCAGGGTTGAATGTTTTTTGCTGATGGTGCAAGTCGTGCAGTTTCTAAAATTCGAAGCAAAATTTCTTCCGGAATCGGATCCGGTTTATATGCTCGTATACTCCGACGTTTTTTTACTACCTCGTAAAATTCCATAAATTTAACCTAAAGCGCCCGAAGTGATTTGAACACTCGACCTGCGGATCCGGAGTCCGCCGCTCTATCCACTGAGCTACGGGCGCTTAATTTATTTTACGACACAAAATCAAGCAATGCATTATTTTTTCTTATGACGCATTGCTTTGCGACGTTTTTTATATTTGTGTCGCTTAATTTTTCTTAATTTACGTTTTCGACCACAAGGCATAATAATTTATACTGTTTTCATTTTAGCTAATTTGTTTTTTAGATTTCGGCCTGGTTTAAAAGTCATTACAAGCCGTGGTGGAATCGGAACCGGCTGGTTAGTTTTAGGATTACGTCCGAGTTTGGATTTTCGGAGTTTTGTTGCAAAAACTCCAAAATCTCTTAACTCGACTCGGTTGCCGGAAAGAATCGCATTAGTTATTTCGTCAATAAACATCTGAACGATCTTTAAAATTTCATTTCGGGTATATTTGGGTTTTAATTGCTTGTATATTTTGTTGACGATTTGATATTTCGTTAAAGTCATTTTGCTCCTTCTTAACTACGACAACTGCTACACTTTTTTGAACTACAGCTACTGCAACTACTTATTGGTTTATCAGCACCAGAGATACCGAATGCTGAAAATAGTTTTTTTATTTTTTTGCTGGTGCATTTTGGACATTTAAGTTTTTTTTCTTCTTCTTCAGAAAAGATCAATTCTTCAAATTGTAATCCACACTTTTCACATTTGTATTCATAGATTGGCATTAGAAAAATTATAATTAATTTCCAGAATCTGTCAAGGGAAAATTTTTAAGATTGCTTCAAGTAATCAACAATAGATTTAATACCTGATGTAAGTAGTTGGGATAAAACAGTTTAAAATTTAATTTTATATGCTTTTATAAATGTCAATAAGGACTTTAGCAGATTTTTGCCATAAATAATTTTGTCGAATATGGTTCTGCAAAAGTGAATTTTTTTTCTTATTTAGAGCTTCTTCTAAGGTTTTTCGGATCGAACTTACTGAGTATGGATTTATGTAGTGGGCGTATTCCTTGAAATATTCTTTGGTACCTCCGAATTGAGTTATTACTACTTTTGCGCCTGCAAGTCCTGCTTCTAATGCAGAGAGTCCCGGAGTTTCGTAATATGATGGCAAAATAAAAGTATCACATGCTGCATATGCAGAGGCTAAAATTGGATTTGCGTAGTCAAGGTCAGAAATAACAATAGTTTTCGGCCGATTTTTTATTAGTTTTAAACATTTCTTGGCATA
>JANXBB010000004.1 GCA_025061975.1 Caldifarciminota bacterium
GTAAATACCGCTGGCCAACCTATAACCTTGCCGATAGCGCATTAGTAATTGGTATGTTATTATTAGTTATAAAAATAGTTTTTGTTAAAGGAAAATGAGACGGGTTTATCTTGACAGTAATTCTACAACTCGCCTTGATCCACGAGTTTTAGAAGCTATGCTGCCGTTCTTTAAAGAATATTACGGCAACCCTTCTAATATTCATAATTTTGGACGCGAAACTAAAGAAGCAATTGAGCAAGCACGAAAAAAAGTTTCCGAATTTTTAAAATGTGACCCATTAGAGATTGTATTCACTTCGTCCGGGACTGAATCCGATAATTTAGCATTGATTGGGACTTACAAAGCATATGGTGTTCAAAAAGATCATTTGATAATTTCAGCTGTTGAGCATAATGCAGTTAGAAAAGCAGCATATTTTCTTAAGAAGTGGCATAATGTAAAAGTTACCGAACTACCAGTTGATCGCTATGGTCAAGTTGACCCTGATGATTTACAAAAAGCAATTACCGACAAAACTTATTTAGTCTCAATAATGCATGTTAATAACGAAGTGGGGACAATTCAGCCTATTAAAGAATGTGCTGAAATTGCCCATAAGTACGGTGCCTTATTTCATACCGACGCAGTTGCCAGTGCTGGTAAACTTCCGTTAGATGTTAATGAGCTTGGGGTTGATCTTTTAACAATTTCCGCTCATAAAATTCATGGCCCCAAAGGAGTTGGAGCGCTTTATATAAGGCGCGGCGTCCAAATTGAGAGTATTCTCTATGGAGGCGAACAAGAATTTGAACGTCGTCCCGGAACCGAAAATGTCCCGGGAATTATCGGGCTTGGGGAGGCAGTAAAAATTGCTGATGCGGAACTAAAAGCAGGGATGCCTCAAAAAATCGCCGCACTCCGCGATTATTTAGAGGCCCAAATAACTAATAATATATCGGAAGTTTGTATTAACGGGCACCCTCAAAACCGAGTGTCAAATGTTTTAAATGTTGGTTTTGCTTATATTGAAGGTGAAGCATTGCTGCTTAATTTAGATCTAGAAGGCATTGCTGTCTCGTCAGGTTCTGCTTGTTCTTCAGGTTCCGGCCAACCTTCTCATGTGTTATTGGCAATGCGTGTGCCTCTAAAATATATTAATGCTCCGGTTCGGTTTAGTTTGGATAAATACACAACTCAAAAAGATTTAGATTATACAATAGAGGTTTTAATAAAAGTAGTCAAACGCCTCAGAGCAATCTCTCCTTTAGGACAAATTTAGCACTACTAAACATCAAAAATTACTGTTGCCTTATATCCATCAGGAGTAGCAGTAATTTTATAGTTATGGTAAGTCGGAGTTTTGATTTCAATTTTTATTTGATGGCGCGCAGGGTCAAAATATTCGCCGGCCACTTCTGCAGAAAGTTTTGTTTGGTTAACCACAAGAGAATTAACTTCTTTTGTAATAAAATATTCTGTTGCGAAGCGAAATAAAAGCTCCCGCAACCAGTCCATAAAAAGCTCCTCAAGGGTTTCACTTGAAATCGTGATAGTTTTTTTTGATTTTACTTCTACAGTTGATAAATCCAGGATATTATCAAAAAGCGCATATTGAGCATTTTTAAATAAATCTTGAAGGTTTTTTCCGTAAATTTCAACTCCGAGATCAGAGGTATGATCAATATAACGGTAACGCATATCTATAAAAAGTTTATCGAAAATGGAAAAATTGTCAACTCAGAAATATAAAAAACTGCTCCCCCACTCCTTAAACTGTTCCCAAAGCCGCTCTCTAAGCAACCTCTTAAATGACTTTGTAAGTTCTGCTATAAGTAGCACTCAAAGTTACTTCCAAAGTCGCTTCCCAAATTGCTGTCTTAACTACTCTTACAACTTACTCTCTAAATTACTCAAAGGGGTTGCCTAGGAAACGGTACCCCCTAGAAGTAAATTTTACATAAGATAAAGAATATAAAAGGCTTAGCTTAAAAAATCGCTTTGAGGTTTTTAAAGTTTACTCGTGAGTTTTGATAATTTCAATGACTTCTTCTTTGCTAGTAGCTTTTAAGAGTTTTTCTCGAACTTCGTCTTTGCGGATAAATTTTGAGAGTTTAGCTAGGGTAATAATATATTCGGTCTTTTTATCTTCAGGAGCGGCGATAAGAAAGATAATATGTGATGGTTTGCCGTCAAGGCTATTAAAGTCAACACCGGTTTGCGAGCGGCCGAAGATCACAACAATATTTTTGACTGCTTTAGTTCGAGCATGAGGAATTGCTACGCCTTGGCCGATGCCGGTACTTTCTAAATTCTCGCGTTTTAAGATTGCTTCAAAAAATTCATTGGGATCGGAAATCATGTTTTTTTCGATTAAAATTTGACTAAGTTCTTTAATTACAGAAATTTTATCACTGCTTTTAATGTCTAAAATAATTCCTTCGGGAACGATTAGTTCAGATATTTTTTTCATATTTTACCTCACTTAATTTTTATTTAGATTTTCTTTTTTTAAGGTTTTAGAAATTGGAAAAATCAAAACTGGGATACCAAGTTCTTTGAGAAGTCTTGGGATTTGAAGTTTTATATTATCGGGCAAGACCAAAAGATCGATTTTATAACTAAGAGCAATTTCGATAATTTTACTGGTTAAGGTTTTTTGATTTACTTTATCAAGTTCTTCTAATAAAAGCGAAATTTTTCTGTCAGCTTCAAAGGCATCTTCTTCTAATTCGTATAGTTTACGCCACGCATGTTCTTCGGCACGCGTTTTAAGATGAGTTTTAGCTTGTGGAATAATTGTCAAGGCAAAAAGCCGTGCGTTATAAAAATTAGTTAATTCTAAGGTAAACTTTGAAAGTAACGGAAGTTCGGTCCGGGAGCTTAAATAAATTAAAATATTTTTTATTGTCATATAAACCTCACTTTATTTACCAATACAAAATCGTTTAAATATTTCATCTAAAACTTCTTCGGTACTAACAGGCCGAGTAATTTTTCCTAGCTCGTCTAAAGCATTTCTTAGATTAAAAATTACGGTTTCAAAATAATTTTCCGCAAGCGCCTTGGAAAGTAAGTCAATTACATTCTGTAAAATAAGAATATGACGCTCGTTTAGTAAAAAATCAGATTTGAGTCCTTTAAGTTTTCGCTCAAAATTTTTTACAAGAGCAGCTTTAAGCATCGAAATTCCTTGATTATATTTTGCCGAAACTAAATACAACTTTTTTGCCGGCAATTTATTATAATCAAGTTTTTTCGGCCGGTCAATCTTGTTTATAACCCATAGTGTTGGTTTTTCTTTTAGTGAATTTATAACTAACTCATCAGCACGGGTTAAAGGTTTAGAGTTATCAAACACCGCAATTAAAATATCAGCTTTTGAGATCCAATCTTGAGTGCGCCGAATTCCTAAAGCTTCAATCTTTTTCTGCCCTTCAATGTGCCGTAAGATCTTTATTCCACAGGTGTCAATAAAATGAAAGACAATTCCTCCAAGGACTGTAGATTGTTCGATACTATCACGGGTTGTGCCGGGAATCGAAGTAACGATCGCTTTATCTTCACCTAAAAGCCTATTAAAAAGTGAAGATTTACCAACATTAGCTTTTCCCACAATTGCGCAATATACGCCACAAGACAAAAAAGATAACTGTTGATTTTGATCAATTTGGGTTTTAAGTTCGTGTCGTACTTCTTTGAGGTGTTTTTTTAACTCATAAAACCTTGCAAACGCTTCGGTAGAATTTTCTTCAAATTCTAAAAGGTTTTCTAATTCTACAAGAGCATTTTTTATCTTTGTGCGCAATTCTTCAATATATTTGGTAAAGCTGCCCTGAAGAAGTGCTAACGCTGAACGGTAAGCAAGTTCATTTTGAGCAGTAGTAAGTGCTAAGACTGCTTCAGCTTGGGTTAAGTCAATTTTGCCATTAAGAAAGCGCCGACGGGTAAACTCCCCCGGTTCTGAAAGCCGAGCGCCGATTTTTGTAAGAACTTGTAAGATTTTCGGTGCTACGTAATTGCCTCCGTGACATGATATTTCGACCATATCTTCCCCGGTATAACTGTGCGGGGCCCGAAAAATTGATACTAAGACTTCGTCCAAGACTTCATTTGTGTCCGGGTCGATTATTGTGCCATAATGAATTGTATGTGATGGAACTTCACGAAGACTTTTTTGTCCTCGAAATATTTGATCTGCAATTCTTATTGCATCGGGGCCAGAAATCCGAATGACATTTATTGCTGAAACTCCGGATGCGGTTGCAATAGCAGTTATTGTATCGTAGCTTGGTGACACGATTTATATGAAGTTATTCTTTAGATTCAATCGGAGCGATAATTACTGTCTTACGGCGACCGGTTCCAACCGCATAGACACGAACTGTGCCTAAAGTTAAAAGTTCGTTTTCTACCATTTGATATTCTTTGTCGGTCAACATGTCTAATGCCATTTCCCGTTTGGTTTCGGATACGATTTTTGCTACTGCCAAAGCTTTCTTTTTGAGAAAATTTTCCTGCTTTTTACGGTAACCGGAAATGTCCACAAAAATGTTAAGCGTTAAGTCGGGATAACGATGTTTCATAATTTGAGTGACTAACGCTTGAATTGCCATTACGGTTTGACCTTTATGCCCAATTAAAAGACCGTCCGAACGACGACTGCGTACATTAATATAACATGTGCCGTCTTCTAAAATTTTACTTTGGGTTCGAGCTTTAATACCCATTAAAGTTACTAAGTCATGGACAGTAGTTCTGATTTCTTCTAAAAGGTCTTCGGTATTCAAAGGTTCCTTTTGATTATTTGATTCTTGACTGTTACGGTTTTTGTTTTCGGCCATATGACTCCTCCTCGAGTTATAATACTCTCGATAATTGAGAGTAAATTAAAAATAAACCAATAAAGCTGTAATCCTGAAGGAAAGTTTAAAAAGATTACAGTTAAAAATATCGGCATAAAAATCATAAGCGCCATATTCCGGCGATCGGCGCTTGCTAAAAAGTTTTGGACAAGAAACGATGCCCCCATAAGGATTGGCAAAATATAGTGG
>JANXBB010000020.1 GCA_025061975.1 Caldifarciminota bacterium
ACCAGTGCTCCTAGAATTCGATGTCGTGTTAAATTAAAAACAATTTCACGGAGACTGGGACCAGCAAGACGCCTTAGTCCTTTACTACCGTAATACAGTCCAAATAAAAAGAAACAAAGCCCCCCTAAAAACCCCAAAATAACAATCAAATACCAGCGTTTAGGTAATGCGGTCAAAGAAAATATTTTTTCAGCTTTGTTATCTAAAACTGCTCTGATACAATACTCGCCGGGTGCTCCTCCAAAAGTTAGATAAGTCTCTGCGTATCCGTTGTTATCAGAAATAACCTCAGTTTGTGAAAGCTGAGCTAGCTTTTGAGTATAAAAATTTTCTTTAGGTTCCGAAAGTACTGAAAATCTAATAAGCTTACCGGCAATCGGTTTACCTTGTTCATCAACAACTTGAATAATTAATGGCTTTTTTAATCGCCGGCTTACTTCACCAACTTGATTATCGCCCGACAGATCTTCTGATCCTAAAACCGGTTTTACTAAATAAACCGATTTTGCGAATACTATATGATATCCCGTAAGTAACGCAAATATTCCAGCAAAAATAAAACTCCGTTTTAACATTCTTAAATATTAAAACGCAGAATGGGTAATTAGTCAAGTAAAATTCTCGGGATTATTATGACTAACAATATTACTCATATCTCGCAGCTTAATTATACCGCAAGTAAGAAGCTTAGATTCACCGCCAAAAACATCCTTAAACGTCTCAATAACTCATCTCAAAAGAAAACTTTTGGATTTTATTTCACATTTAAGCTGAACACTTAAAGGACATCCCCTGGACCGTATCGGGAAGAGTCATGGGATGGGTTTGTAGTTAACTTATGATAATTCAATAAGTAAACAAAATTTATTAATAAAAATTAAAATAACTTTCACTATACTTTGTTTCATACTCATATATATAGATGCGTCAAAGTTCGGTAATGGAAAAAAATTTTTATCCGGTGAGCAAGTTACAGTTTTAGATATTTTCTTAATTCTGCCCAGTTTTTCGTGTTAATGACATCAGCTTTTTCAAGCCAACCCCGACGTGCAATACCAATTCCAAATCGCATCCAAGCTAAATCAGCAACATTATGAGCATCAGTATTAATGGCAAGTTTAATTCCCATCTCTTTTGCACGTTTTGCCCAAATGTCATTTAAATCCAGACGATTCGGATAAGCGTTAATTTCAAGAATCTTCTGATATTTCCGAGCATGTTCTAAGACTTTCTCTAAATCTACTTCATAACCTTCACGTTTGTTAATAAGTCGTCCAGACGGATGAGCAATAATATCAACGTGAGGATTCTCAATTGCATAACAAAGTCGCTCTGTTACATGATGTTTAAACCCTTGATGTACTGCTGCGACTACAATATCGGCTTGAGCTAAAATTTTATCCGGAAAGTCAAGCTTGCCTGAAGTTAAAATATCAACTTCAGTTGCTTTAAGAATTTTAATGCTCTTATATCTTTTCTGTAATCGATCAATCTCATCCCATTCAGCTAAAAGTCGATCCACTGTAAGACCATTAGCGTAATTTGCTGATTTAGAGTGATCAGTAATTGCGATATATTCATAACCTCGTTCTATTGCTGCCTTGACCATTTCTTCAATTGTTGCGCTACCATCAGAATTTACTGTATGAATTTGAAAATCGCCTTTAATATCGTTATAGTCAATTAAATTGGGCAAAGTATCTTTTTGAGCTGCTTCAATTTCTCCCCGATTTTCCCGAAGCTCCGGAGGAATCCATTTAAGCCCTAAAATCTGATAAACTTCTTCTTCACTCCGGCCGGCAACTTTTTTTTCACCTTTATAGACTCCGTACTCAGAAAGCTTAAGCCCTTTTTCTTTTGCCAATGTTCTAAGAGCTACATTATGGTCTTTAGAACCGGTAAAATACTGCAATGCCGACCCGTAGGAATCTTCGTCAACAATTCTTATATCAACTTGAAAAGTTTCATCTTCAGTTTTTACAATTACTGAGCCTTTAGTATCACCAGCGGCAAGTACCTGAATAACCCCAGGCATTTTAGTAAAATACTCAACAATTTTAGCCCCGTTTTTTGCTGCTACTAAAATATCAATATCACCAATAGTTTCTTTCATCCGCCGAAGTGACCCGGAGGGTGAGATATTTTTAAGCCCAGGAGCATTTTTCAGATAACTAACAACCATATCGGCAATTTTAGTTGCAATATCAATTGGAATTCGCCGTTGGGCTTGTTCATATAGAGCAATTCCTTTTTTTATGTTTTCAACTTTCTTTTCCCCCATTCTAAAAAGTTTAGCTAACGAACCGTTTTCAATTACTCGTTTTAAATCTGCTAAATTTTTTACACCTAATTCCTTATGAGCTAAAGCCAGAGTTTTAGGCCCCAAGTTTTGAATATTAAGCAACTCTAAAAGCTCTTCCGGTATTCCGCGCATTGCTTCTTCATATTTTTTCATGCGACCGGTCTTAAGATATTCATCAATTTTTTTGGCAATACCTTCACCAATACCGGGAATCGTACGAAGTTTCCCAGAACGATTTAACTCTTCAATATCGTCAGTCAGTTCTTCAATAACCCGTGCTGCTTTACGATAAGCTAACACTCTAAAGACCTGTTCGCCCTTAAATTCTAAAGCGTCAGCGATTTTATAAAAAATCTGCGCAAGTTCTTTATTCTTATTATTCATCTTGATCAGTTAATTTAACACCAAAATTACCTTTAACAACTCGACCAATTATTTTGCACCGACTAAGCATTTTAAGTACCACATCAAGATTTTGAGGACGTACAAAAAGCACCATTCCTATTCCCATATTAAAAACCCGATACATTTCATCCGAGGAGATATTACCAAGTTTTTGAACTATCTTAAAAATTTCGGGTACTTGCCACCGATTTCGGTTAATAATACATGAAACCCCAGAAGGTAAGATTCGACAAATATTTTCATAAAGTCCGCCACCTGTAATATGAGCAATCCCGCTAAGTAAACTTAACACTTGACTGACTTCCTTAAGATAAGATCGATGCGGCGTTAAAAGCACTTCACCTAAAGGTTTTTTAAGCTCCGGTAGAACAGTGTTTACATTAAAATTATGATCTTCGAATAAGACTTTACGCGCTAATGAATACCCATTGGTGTGAAGCCCTGACGATAGAAGCCCTATTAAGTAATCCCCCGCTTTAATTTTTTGTCCGTCAATAATACTTTTTTTATTAACAATTCCGACAATAAATCCCACAA
>JANXBB010000025.1 GCA_025061975.1 Caldifarciminota bacterium
GCGAACAGTTAATGCTTTAAAAATCAATTATCTCTGGGAATTAATTGAACATAATTCTACAGAAATAGTTTCAGACTTTGCATTACTAAAATCGACAACTTACAATAATCTGAACCTGATGATGTCGAATGTTAACGGAAAACTCAGTCCTCATGCGATAGTAATCGGCAACTTAAAAAATCTCTATTTAGGCACTGATGCCGAAGTTGAAGCTAATGTTATTTTAGATTTACGGACCGGCCCGGTATATATTGATAATTCAGTACAAATTCGAGGTTTTAGCCGGATCGCGGGACCGGCTTATATTGGTAAGCACACAATTCTTGAAAACGCCTATCTTTCCGGCGGAGTAAGTATCGGCCCGGAGTGCCGAATTAGTGGCGAAGTAGAAGCTTCAATTTTTCAGGGCTATACCAACAAACACCATTACGGTTTCATCGGTCATGCTTATATTGGTGAATGGGTAAATTTAGGTGCCGGTACTACGAATTCTGACCTTAAAAATAATTACTCAACTGTCAAAGTAAAATTAACCCACAAACAAGTAGATACTGAACTCTTAAAAGTAGGCTGTTTTATCGGTGACCATACCAAAACTGCAATTGGAACGCTAATCGGTACCGGTACAGTAATCGGTGTTTTTTGTAATATCACCGAGCCGGCATTAAAATCCAAACACTTTAAAAATTTCTATTGGGCGAAAAATAAAAGATGGCAGCTTGATAAAGCAATTACTACTGCTCAAGTAATGATGGCCCGGCGTGGTGTTATAATGAGTTTAGCTTATAAAGATTTAATTAAAAAAATCTACTACCAGAAAACTACTTAAAAATCTCACAAAGCAGTCTACCTATCTCTTCTGGCTCAAAGAAAACGCGCACCCCGGCTGCATTTAATGCTTTTATCTTTTCTTGGGCAGTTCCTTTACCACCGGAGATAATTGCTCCGGCATGACCCATACGTTTGTCCGGAGGTGCTGTTTGACCGGCAATAAATGCTAGGACAGGTTTTTTAATGTACTTTTTAATGTATTCACTGGCACGTTCTTCGTCATTGCCTCCGATCTCACCAATCAGGACAATTGCTTCGGTTTCGGGATCGTCTTCAAACATTTTAAGACAGTCAATAAAATTTGTCCCCACAATTGGATCACCACCGATTCCAACTACGGTAGATTCTCCGAAACCTGCTTGGGAAATATGACTTGATATCTCATAAGTTAATGTACCAGACCGGGAAACTACCCCAACTTTACCTTCTTTAAATGCAACCGGAGGTAAAATTCCCACCTTGCTTTTGCCGGGTGAAATTATTCCGGCAGAGTTTGGACCAATAAGTCGTGTTTTCTTTCCTTTAAGATAACTTACAATTTTAAGCATCTCGTGTACCGGTATGCCTTCAGTGATACACACTACAAGCTCTAGTTCGGCATCAATCGCTTCATAGATTGCATCCGGAGCAAAAGCTTTGGGCACAAAAATTATTGAAGCATTAGCGCGAGTTGCATTCTTAGCTTCACGCACTGTATCAAAAACCGGTACACCAAAAATTTCGCTGCCACCTTTTCCCGGAGTCACCCCGGCAACAACCTTAGTATTATACTTTAACATCTCTTGGGTATGGAATGAACCATCACGCCCGGTAATACCTTGAACAATTACTCGAGTCTCTTGATTAATTAAAATTGCCATAGCTTAACTCCTTGTAAGTTCAACTATCTTTTTTACTCCTTCAGTCATTGTACGCGCAAAAACAATTGGTGAATTCTCTAAAAGCATTCGTGCTTCAAGTTCATTAGTACCGGTAAGACGTGCGACAATCGGAACTTTTATTTCTTCTTCTTTTAATGCCCATAGCAGGCCTTGAGCAACGTCATCACAGCGCGTAATGCCCCCAAAGATATTAACTAAAATTCCTCGGACATTTTTATCCATTAATATAATACGCATTGCTTCACGCATCTTTTGCGGTGATGACGAACCTCCAATATCTAAAAAATTCGCCGGCTCAGCACCATATTTCTTAATAAGATCCATTGTTGCCATCGCTAATCCTGCACCGTTAACAATGCACCCAACATGACCGGTGAGCTTCACATAAGAAAGATCAGCTTGTTTAGCTAAAAGCTCGCTTTTTTCTTCGGCATCAAGATCGCGTAACGCTTCAAGTTCTGGATGACGATAAAGACCGTTGTCGTCAAAAACTATCTTGGCATCAACTGCAACAAGTTCCCGATCGGCTAAAACCAAAGGATTAATTTCAACTAAATTACACTCGTAATCAAAAAAGATATTGGTCAATTTTGCTGCGATCTCAATAAACTTATTAACAAGCTCTTTGTCCGAAAAAAGCACATTTCCTACCTCTCGAGCTTTATAACTTTTTAGTCTCAGGAATGGACTCAATTCGGTAATCACAATCTGTTCAGGATGCCTTAAAGCAATCTCTTCAATATCCATACCCCCGGCAGCAGAAGCAATTAATACCGGAGCACGACGCTCCCGGTCAATTGTAATTCCTAAATAAAACTCTTTTTCATACTTAACCGCTTCGGCAAGGAGCAGTTTTTTTACCGCAAGATTCTTAATTGTCATTGATAGAATTCTCTTAACCGCTTCTTTTAACTCCTCCGGCGTTTGACAAAACTGCACTCCACCAGCTTTACCCCGACCGCCTACTAAAACTTGTGCTTTGGCAACTATTGGAAAGTTAAGCTCTGAGAGTGCTAAGTCAACCTCATCTAAGTTTGTAATAAGCTTTTCTTTAGGTGTTGGAATATTGTATTTTCTAAAAAATTCTTTAGCTTGATATTCGTGAATTTTCATTTTGACTCCTTAACTTATTAAAAATATCCTAATCTAAAATAACTATTTAATCGGCGGTTTTCTAACTCATAATAGATCCCGAGGCTCACTTCACTTAAGAAGTTGGGATAATA
>JANXBB010000175.1 GCA_025061975.1 Caldifarciminota bacterium
AGTTATTTAAGGAGAAATATATGGACATCAATAAATATCGTGTCCCGATTTCAGAATTAACTGGTCATATAAAAGACGAATGGTTAGCATTTAATACGACTCATGAATTAACATCATCCCCTTACATTCTAGGCCAAGAACGCGCAGTTAAAGCGTTGCGTCTTGGGCTGGAAATAAAAAGCAGTGGTTATAATATCTTCGTAACCGGGCTTTTAGGAACCGGACGAAAAACAACGGTTCGCTATCTTTTAAATGAAATTGTGAAATCTAAAAAAATTCCCGATGATATTTTATATGTAAATAATTTTGAACGACCGGATTCGCCAATTTTAATCACTCTTCCCCCAGGCCAAGGAAAATTATTAGCTCAAGCAATGAATGAATTAATTGAGTTTTTAATTAAAACCATTCCCGCACTTTTAGAAAGTGAAGTTTATTTAGAAAAGAAAAACAAAATCATCGAAGATTTCAAGACTAAATCAGAATTGATTGCTCAGAAATTTGAGCACGAAATTCAACAAAACAATTTTAAATTAGTACCACTTGTGCCCGGAGGACAAGCAGAACTAGTCTATGTGTATCAAAATCAGGCTTTCGATCTGTCGGGTCTTAGTGCACTTTACGAAGAAGGAAAAATTACCCAAGAAGAATTTGAAGCAATAAAAACCAAATTTCTTGATTATCATGAAGAACTCCAAAAACTTCTCAAAAAAATTCGCGACTTAGAAAAAGAGACAAAGAATTTATTATTAGATTTAAATGAAAAAACAATCCGTCCGATTGTTACTGCGCGAATTACAGAAATTCGTGAAAATTTCCAAAATCATAAACTTGAAAAATATCTTAATGATGTTGAAAAAGCAATAATTAAAAATATCGACCGCTTTCTTCATCTCTCATTAAAAGAAGAACAATCTCTAAGAAAATCGCCCCTAGAAGAAATAGAATACGATCCTTTCTGGGAATTTCGGGTAAATGTTTTAGTCGACAATTCACAATGTAAAACTGCTCCAATTATCTTTGAAAATATGCCTACTTATAAAAATCTGTTTGGGACAATCGAAAGAAGTTGGGATCGTTATGGGCAATGGCGTAGCAACTTTACAAAAATAAAAGCCGGCTCAATGCTTTTAGCTAATGGAGGCTACCTGATTCTAAACGCTATTGATGTTTTATTAGAACCGAATGTTTGGAATACTTTTAAACGAGCACTGCGCAGTGGATTTTTAGAAATCTCTGGAGCTGACCCGACTACATTATTCCCAATTAGTACATTAAAACCCGAACCTATACCATTAGATCTAAAAGTAATCCTTATTGGCGATCCGATGACTTATCACTTACTTTATACTTACGACGAAGACTTCAAGAAAATATTTAAAATTCGTGCAGATTTTGACTGGGAAATCCCTCTCACTCCAGAAAACTTAAAAGAGTATTTGGCTGTGATTAAAACAATTTGCGAAAAAGAATGTCTGTTACCGTTTGATCGTAGCGGGATAAAACGCATTTTAGAATATGCATTACGGTTAAGTGGTCGGAAAAATAAATTATCAACTCGTTTTAATCAAATTGCGGATATTTTGCGCGAAGCTAATTATTGGGCTCAAAAGGACAATCAATTAATAGTTACTGAGAGTTATGTTCGTAAAGCAATTGTTGAACAAAAAGAACGTGTCAAACTTATTGAAGAGAAAATTCAACAAATGATTAATGAAGGAACAATTTTCATTGATACCGAAGGCAAAGTTGTTGGGCAAGTAAATGGTTTATCACTCCTTGAGCTTGGGGACTATGTATTTGGTAAACCATCTCGGATCACTGCTAAAATCGGAGTAGGTACGATCGGAGTAATAAACATTGAACGAGAAGCTGAGCTTTCGGGACCAATTCATAACAAAGGGATTTATATAATCTCGGGTTATTTACGTGATAAATATGCCCAGGATAAACCTCTAACTCTAACCGCAAGTATCTGTTTTGAGCAATCATATTCCGGTGTTGAAGGTGATAGTGCATCATCAGCAGAATTATATGCCTTGCTTTCAAGCCTCGCTGAAT
>JANXBB010000194.1 GCA_025061975.1 Caldifarciminota bacterium
ATATACAATTCCTAATCGGCAACCACGGAAACCAAGCATTGGATTATCTTCTTTTAATTGATTGACAATTTGTTTAACAGTGTCGATGGGCATTTTCATTGATTGAGCTAATCTTTTTATTTGGATATCATCTTTGGGGAGGAATTCATGAAGTGGGGGATCGAGAGTTCTAATTGTAACTGGAAGACCTTCCATTACTTTAAATATTTCAAAAAAATCTTGTTTTTGGAATGGCAATAATTTTTCTAAAGCTTTTTTTCGCTGTTCAGGACTCCGCGCAAGAATCATTTCGCGCATTGATTGAATTCTTTTAGGCCCAAAAAACATATGTTCAGTTCGGCAAAGGCCGATTCCTTCAGCACCAAATTTTCGAGCAATTAGAGCATCTTGCGGTGTATCGGCATTAGTTCTTACTTGGAGTTTTCGGAAATTATCCGCCCAATTAAGAATTGCTAGAAATTCTTTTGAGAATTCAGATTCTTTTGTTGGCAAAGACCCTAAATAAACCTTGCCAGTTGTACCGTCAATAGTGATCACAGTTCCTTCTTTTATTTGATATTCCCCTAAAAATGCTTTTTGGGCGGTTTCATCAATATACAAACTTGAACATCCGACAACACATGGTTTACCAAGACCTCGTGCGACAACTGCAGCGTGTGAAGTCATTCCTCCAGTTGCTGTTAAAAATCCAACGGCATGTGCCATTCCACCAACGTCTTCCGCTGATGTTTTAGTACGAACTAAAATTATTTTTTCCCCACGCCGAGCAAGTTTTATTGCTTTGGTACTGCTAAAAACTATTTTACCCGATACTGCTCCGGGCGATGCTGGCAGGCCTTTTGCTACTGGGGGAGTTTTACTGTCGTCTTCAATTTTAGGATGAAGTAAAGCTTCAATATCTTTTGCCGAAATTCGCATTATAGCCTCTTCCTTAGTTATTAATCCCTCCTTGTACATATCGTAGGCGATTTTTACTGCAGCTTGTGGGGTTCGCTTGGCTCGGCGTGATTGTAATATCCACAAGCGATTATTTTCTATTGTGAATTCTACATCTTGAACATCACGGTAATGTTTTTCTAATTTTTTTAATATCATTAATAATTGAGAATAATTTTTAGGGTGAGTCGCTTTAAGCCATTCGATTGGTTGAGGAGTTCTAATACCAGCAACAATATCTTCACCTTGAGCATTAATTAGAAATTCACCGTAAGGTTCATTGGTTCCATCTGCTGGATTACGGGAAAAAACTACACCCGTTGCTGAAGTTTCACCCATATTTCCAAAAACCATTGCTTGAACATTTACTGCTGTACCCAAATTTTCCGGAATGTTATAAATTCGCCGGTATTCAATAGCCCGTTCATTGTTCCACGATTTAAAAACAGCATTGATTGTTTGCCAAAGTTGTTCAAAAGGATCTTGGGGAAAAGGTTTTTTGGTTATTTCTAATACTTTGTCTTTATATCGTTTAATAATCTGTTGCAAAGAATGTTCAGTGAATTCCTGTGTGACACTCTGGCTTGGATTGACTAAGGCTTTATTAGTTTTAATTTTGGCAATATTTTTCTTTTCTTCCTCTAAAATTTTTTCAAATTCTTCATGAGGGATTTGTAATACCACCTCGCCAAACATTTCAATGAATCGTCGATAACTATCATACGCAAAATATCGGTTATTAGTCATGCGAGCCAGTCCTTCTACAGTTTCGTCATTTAATCCTAAATTTAATACTGAGTCAAGCATTCCGGGCATTGATACTTTGGCGCCCGAACGCACTGATAATAGCAGAGGTTTCTCTGGATTCCCAAATTTTCTTCCGGTAATTTCTTCAATAAATTTCATTCCCTGCTTTATTTCTTTTAATAATTTTTTAGGATATTTGCCGGTTCGGAGAAAACGAATACAAAGTTCAGCACTAATTGTAAATCCCGGCGGAACCGGGATGCCTATATTGGTCATTTCCGCTAAACCGGCTCCTTTGCCCCCAAGAATTGCTGACATTCGAGCTGAACCGTCAGCTCGAGCTAACTTACCTTTGCCGTAATAATAATTACCAAATCGATATACGTACCGCATTAATTATTTAGACTCATCTGCACTTAGAAAGCATGCTATTAATTTCTTGGCTTTATTATAACTATCTTCAGCAACTAAAATCTCGCCCCACTCCGGCCGCATCATTTTTGCTATACCATCGTACCACGGTATTTGATAGGATTTAAGAATAACTTCAACTCCCGCATCTTCAAGCAAAGCTTTGAGGGATAACGCTAACAGTTCATTGTCAGGTTTATAAACAACTTTTAGTTTCATTAATATTAATTATAAATTATACACAGGCTGATGTCAATTAAATAATTAAAGAAAAAAATTAGCACTATGTAGTATCCAATCCATTGTTTGAGTTAATAATAATTGATTTAACACCATAAACTGATATCCACATAAAATATCCTATTAAACTTTTGTGATTTATTCTGTTTTGCAGTAGCTTATAAAAATTGATTGACAAAATTTGGTATATGGATATTATATTATTTATATTTTTAGAAGGAGCTAAATTATGAGCAAAATTGTGGAATGCATTCCTAATTTTTCTGAAGGAAAACGAACTGAAATAATTGATGAAATTGTTAAAGCAATTCTTTCAGTTGAGGGGATAGTTCTTTTAGATAAAGAAATGAATAGTGATCATAATCGAGCAGTGATTAGTTTCATTGGTGAACCCCCACAAGTCCTCGAAGCTGCATTTAGAGGTTGTAAACGGGCATCGGAACT
>JANXBB010000253.1 GCA_025061975.1 Caldifarciminota bacterium
TCGCCCTTGAACTAAAATATAGTGCACACAATTATCATCCGTTACCTGTAGTATTAACCAAAGGTAAAGGAGTTTGGGTATGGGACGTTGAAGGGCGGAAATATTTAGATATGCTTTCAGCTTATTCGGCTCTTAATCAAGGTCACTGTCATCCCAAAATCCGTAAAGCAGCAATTGCTCAGCTCCGAAAGTTAACTTTGACGTCACGTGCCTTTCATAATGATCAATTTGGGCCATTTTGTCGGTATTTAGCTAAGATTACTAAAAAAGATAAAGTTCTTCTAATGAATTCAGGAGCCGAAGCAGTTGAAACAGCGATTAAAGCGGCACGAAAATGGGGATATCTAAAAAAGAAAGTGAAGGAGAATTCTGCTGAAATCATTGTCTGTGAAAATAATTTTCATGGCCGGACTACTACTGTTATCAGTTTTTCCTCTGAACCTCAGTATCGTTATGGTTTTGGTCCTTATACACCAGGCTTTAGGATTATTCCATATAATGATTTAGATGCTTTACGTTCAGCAATTACTGAGAATACTGTAGGATTTTTAGTTGAGCCAATTCAAGGTGAAGGTGGCGTGGTAATTCCATCAGCAGGTTACTTACAGAGAGCGCGAGAAATTTGTAAAGCAAATAATGTTTTGTTTATTTTAGACGAGATTCAGACTGGTTTAGGACGAACTGGTAAACTTTTCGCTTATGAATATGAAAATGCAACGCCGGATATATTGATTATCGGTAAAGCATTAAGTGGTGGTTATTATCCGGTATCGGCAATCTGTGCTAACGATGAAATAATGGAGGTGTTTACACCCGGAGACCATGGTTCAACCTTTGGAGGAAATCCTTTGGCATGTGCAATTGCTTACTCCGCACTTGAGGTAATAATTAAGGAAAATTTAGCCGGTAATGCTAAAAGACAAGGCGAATATTTTCTAGGGGAATTAAAGAAAATTCGTTCGCCCTATATAAAAGATGTCCGTGGTAAAGGATTGTTAATCGGAGTAGAATTAAATACCCAAGCACGACCATTTTGTGAAGCGCTTATGAGAGAAGGAATTTTAGCTAAAGAGACGCACAGCTATGTAATTCGTTTTGCGCCACCGTTAGTGATTACCAAAAAAGAAATTGATTGGGCTTTGCTTAAGATAAAAAAAGTCTTAGAGTCTTAAAATTATTCGATGAAAGTTTTAGTGACCGGGGCTTATGGAATGTTGGGTCGGGACTTCTGTTATCTTCTGAAAAATCAAGGATTTTCGATTTGGGAGTGGGATTTACCGGATCATGATATTACTAATGTTAATAAAATTATTAGCGATATAGTCGACTTAAAACCGGATATCGTTTGTCATTTAGCTGCTTATACTGATGTTGACAATGCTGAAAAGGAAACCGGCCGAGCATTTATGGTGAATGTGCAAGGAACTTGGGCTATTGCCAATGCGTGCTTTCAAATTGATATTCCGCTTCTTTTTATCAGTAGCGATTATGTTTTTGATGGTACAAAAAATACTCCGTATGATGAAAACGATCAGGCTAATCCGATAAATTATTATGGTAAAACAAAATATCTCGGTGAAGAAGTCATTAGATCTCACCTTAATAAATATTTTATTGTTCGGACATCGTGGTTATTTGGGAAGCATGGGCGAAACTTTGTAAGGACAATTATTGATTTGTCTTGTAAAAGAGACAAAATTTCGGTAGTCAACGATCAAATTGGTTCTCCAACTTATACTAAGGATTTGTCAGAAGCTTTGCTTAACTTACTTACAAGCACACACTACGGAATTTATCATATAACCAATAGCGGAGCATGTTCATGGTATGAGTTTGCCAATGAGATAAAACGCCTTGCTCAACTTTCGGTGGAGATACTACCTATTAGCTCGGCGGATTTGAACCGGCTGGCAAAACGTCCAGCGTATTCAGTATTAGATAACAAAAGATACAAAAAACAATTTGGTAAAACGCTACGGCCGTGGCAAGAGGCATTAAAAACATTTTTAAGTGAGTTAAACTATGGATGAGAGAAAGATTCCCAAACTTGCAGTAGATGTAATCATTAACTATCAAGGGCGCATTGTACTTATTGAACGAAAAAATCCTCCTTACGGTTGGGCATTGCCTGGAGGATATGTAGAATATGGCGAAACTGTTGAAGAAGCTGCACAACGAGAGGTTAAAGAAGAGACCGGACTTAGCTTGAATTCTCTAAAGCAATTTCATGTTTACTCAGATCCAATGCGTGATCCCCGTGGACATACAGTTTCGGTAGTTTTTGTTGCGAATGCTGAGGGAGAGTTTTTGGCCGGAGATGATGCTAAAGCAATCGGGCTATTTGAGTTGAACAATTTGCCCGTAAATTTAGCTTTTGACCATCAAAAAATTCTAGAAGATTACAAAAAAAGCTTAGGGCTTACTTGATAAAGATAATTTTTTTTACTTGAACTTGATTGTTTTCTTGTAGGCGAAGAAAGTATATTCCTGATTTATTTGGTTCTAGAACAAGAGAAAAATTTTCAGTTGAACTGTTAAAGTTGCTTAGCGTTGCAATGTATTGTCCAGTAGATGAAAATACATCTATTTTGCCTTTTTTGAACTCTCCAAGATTTGCTTCAATGCGTTTTGACTTTTTGATAATTGTTGGAATCTTTAATCTTTTTTTATTTAGAATTACTCCTTCATCGTCTATTCCCGGATTAGGAGAAAGTAAAATTTCAAGTTGAGTAGTATTTCCTAAAGTTACTGGGACATTATAAATTGTTTTTGTATTATACCCGGGTTTAATTACTTGAAGTGTATAATTACCAGGACTCAATAACCGATAAAATCGCCCGTATACAGAGTCGCTAACTCGATACCAAGTTGTTTCGGGTGGTGCGTAAGCTTCTAAAATTCTTACTTCTGCTTGAAGAGGTTGTAATGTAATCGAGTCATAAACATGTCCGGTTATTTTATTACTGAATAGTCTTCGATACAGATAAAAAACACCTTGTAAATTCCTTTTACATAGGGTATCAACAATATTGCCAGCCGGAAAATAGCCTCGGCTTACTTCTATTGTATAAGAAAAACATCCGATCGCATAATAAAGCCAATTACGAGTTAACCCACCTTCGGTAGCTCGGCCATATATTGGAGAATAAGTGTAACCACTACCTAATTCACTGGGAATATTTACCGCAATACTTTCAGCAATTGGTCTTATGTGATTATGATCTGGACACCACGAGTTTCCCCAACGCCAAGGATAATATACTGCTTCTCCATAACTCCAATCACGGTGACTGTGAAAACAAATATTCGCAATAAATCGTTCGCGATATGCTAAGTTTCTTATTGCTCGGGTTTCATTTTCGGAAAATGGATAGGGCCCCCGATATTCACGATCTAATGGATTAGAAGAACCTCCTAAATGCCATAAAAAATCGTAATTACGGTTTAGATCAACACCATCTTCCGGATCCCATACCCCGTTATTATTGTTATCACGACAGTTCTTTCGCCATAAAGTATCAATTCCGCTCATAACTATATGGTGTCCATCCGGATTTACCATTGGTACAACCCACGTTTCGGTATTGTTGACAACATAATTAACAAAAGAATCAAGTTCATATTTAGTTACCAGTTCCCATAGTAATGCCAGACAAATCTCCACTCCGATTAGTTCACAAGCATGATGGATGCCGGTAAATAATACTCGAGGTTCGTCTTCATGTAAATTGGGGTTATCAGATATCTTAACTGCTAGAATCGGTAAATTGAAACCGGTGCTATATCCGATTGTTTCCATTCGTGTAATATTTGAATAAGAGGTAACGATAGTGTTTAATTCTTCACACATTTCTTCATAAGTATGATAGCGCGGATCTATCGGAAAGATAAAATTAATCGATCCTACTATTAGTAGAATCAATATAAGTTTTGTTAAAAATTTCATGGTTTTAATATAAAACAAGCTTCTTGATCATTTTTTTGTTGCAATATGAAAAAGTGCAGAAATAAATCCCTCGCGGGACACAATTACCGGATTCATCAATACCATTCCAGGTAATTTGATAGCTGCCGGCATCTTGATTTTCGTTAACCAGGGTATTGACAACCTGTCCGAGTAAATTATAAATTTTTAACTCCACAG
>JANXBB010000013.1 GCA_025061975.1 Caldifarciminota bacterium
AGGAAAAAATATTTTCTAAGTAGCTATCGTTATATTGCAGTGCTACCTCAACTTCGATGCCGTTACGTTTGTCAGAAAAGTATATTGGTTTGTGAAGTCGGTTGCGCCCTTGATCAAGATATGCCAGATAATCTACAATGCCACCCGGATAATGAAAAACCTCTTTTTGTCCGGTTCGTTCGTCATAAAGCTCAATTTTTAAATCTTTTGTCAAATAAGCTAGTTCCCGCAATCGTTGAGCAACAATATTGAAATCAAATTCAGTCCTTTTAAATATTTTTTTGTCAGGCTTAAATGTAATTTTTGTCCCAGTTTTTTGACTCTTACCAATTATTGTGACTTTTGTTTTGGGCTCACCCTGTTCATATCGTTGATGATAAATCTTCCCATCGCGGTAAACTTCAGCTTCTAAGAATTCAGAAAGAGCATTTACTACCGAAACTCCAACTCCATGCAGCCCTCCAGAAATTTGATATACTTTGTTTTCAAACTTAGCACCGCTGTGAAGAACCGTTAAAACAACCTCTAATGCAGATTTTTTTTCCGTTGGATGAATATCAACCGGGATTCCTCGTCCATTGTCTTCAATTGATACAGAGCCGTCTTTTTTTAAGATTACAATGATTTTATTGCAAAAACCGGCTAGAGCTTCATCTACCGCATTATCCACTACTTCATAAATTAAATGATGCAGTCCCCGGATACCGACATCACCAATATACATTGAAGGGCGATGTCGTACAGCCTCAAGTCCTTTTAATACGTGAATCTGCGATGCGTCGTATTTTGTCGTCATTATAATATTTTACTAAAAACAAACCAAAAATCAAGACTTTTGATATTGTAATTAATAACGCATTTTGAATGTAAGTAATTAATTATCAAATTATTACATATTTTAGCGTAACAAAAAGTGAATTATAATTGGTTGTGCAAGTTTTTAAATAAATTCTTGACTTTAACAAAATCCTTAATAATATTATTGATTGTGAAGGATTTTTATCGTCCTGAGGATTTGGCTGGTTTTTCTTACGAGAAAGACTTAGGAGATCCTGGTAGTTATCCTTTTACTCGGGGGATTTATTCTAATATGTATAAAGGGAAGCTCTGGACTATGCGTCAATATGCCGGATATGGTGATGCTAAGGAAACTAATCGTCGATTTCATTATCTTTTAAAAGAAGGGCAGACCGGATTATCAGTTGCTTTTGATTTACCGACACAATTGGGTTATGATTCTGATTCTCCGAGAGCACTAGGTGAGGTCGGAAAGGTAGGTGTCGCGATAAGTACCATTGATGATATGGGCGAGTTATTTCTTGCAATACCATTAGAACAGGTATCAACCTCGATGACCATTAATGCAACTGCGCCAATAATTTTAGCGATGTATGTAGCTATAGCACACGAAGCTAATGTTGGTGCAGAAAGATTGTCCGGTACTGTTCAGAATGATATTTTAAAGGAGTTCGTAGCTCGTGGTAATTATATTTTTCCAGTCCGGCCTTCGATGAAATTAGCAATTGACATATGGGAGTATGCCATCAAGCATCTTCCACGGTTTTATTTCGTTTCGATTTCCGGCTATCATATTAGAGAAGCT
>JANXBB010000019.1 GCA_025061975.1 Caldifarciminota bacterium
AAGTCACCGCTTACATTTGCATTAGGCGAGACCATTACTGGTGAGCCTTATACAGCCGATTTAAGAGAAATGCCTCATGTATTAATTGCCGGTACTACCGGTTCTGGTAAAAGTGTTTGTATTAATACGATGATCGCATCAATTATTTATCGCGCAACACAAGATGATGTGCGATTTTTAACAATTGATCCTAAACAACTCGAGCTTCCAATTTACAATACGATACCTCACTTGCTTTCAACCACGACAACTGATCCGCGCCATGCTACAAAAGGACTTGACCGAATTATTAGCATTATGGAGACTCGCTACGGAATTTTTGCGAATTTAGGTGTTAGAGATATTGAAGGTTACAATGAACTAGCGGCAAAAGAGGGATTACCTAAAAAACCTTATATTGTTGTAATTATTGACGAGCTTGCCGACTTAATGATTCGTGCCGAACAGCATATTGAAGAAAAGATCATAAGATTAGCTCAAATGTCACGTGCTGTAGGAATTCATTTAGTATTAGCAACTCAACGGCCATCAGTTGATGTGATTACCGGATTAATCAAAGCAAATTTTCCTTGCCGAATAGCATTCCAAGTTGCATCAAAGACTGATTCCCGAACAATTTTAGATATGAACGGTGCTGAAGCACTATTAGGACGTGGTGATATGCTCTTTTTACCTCCGGGTAAGGGTGAACCAATTCGACTACATTGTGCGTATGTATCGCGTGAAGCAACCAAAAGAATTGTTGATCTTTGGACTCGAAGATATTTAATAGAACGCCTCACCGGGCTTGTTGCCGATCCCTATGAGACTGCTTCACGCCTAATTGAATCTCAAGTTGTTGACGTATTAATTGATCGCGAAAAAGCTGGTCTTAAACGAAAACAAGAATTATTCTATTCAATTATTCCTGAAGAAATTGCTGAACGGCTTTGGGCTGAGGAATATCATAAACCATTGCCTGAAGAAGACGAATTTATTCTACGTGCAAAGTCCGAAGAACAGTTAAATAACCGAGCAATTGACGAGCTGTTTTTTGATGCAGCGCGAATTGTCTTTAGACACCGTGAAGCTTCAGTTTCAATGCTTCAAAGAAGGCTTGATATTGGTTGGGCACGAGCCGGCCGAATCATTGACCAATTAGAACAAGCTGGTATTGTTGGGCCCTATGTAGGATCAAAATCGCGAAAAGTTTTAGTGGAAACCGAAGAAGAATTAGAAAAAATTCTCGCTAAACTTAAGAGTAATACATAATAAAGTTTCTGCACTTGACTTATGTTATCCTATAAAAGCTATTTGTTATTTGGCAAATTTTTTGTCTTAAAACTTTAAAATCCTTTTAAATCTTAACCCAAAATAACTATTATAAATACTATCTCCGGAAGCATTCTTTTGCAATGTATTTACACAAATTTATACTTGACAAAAAAATGTTTATTTGTATTATAATATTCAAAATCATTTCGTGATAAAATTTGGGTAATAAGAAAGAGCAAAAGGGAAGGGTTGTGAAATAAAAGAAAGGGGAAGTAAATGAAAAAACAGATCCTTGTGTGGATATTTACACCGTTTGTGCTTTTTGGGGTTAGTAGTTTTAATCCGGAGCTTTGCTCCAAACCGATAAAATGCCGGATTTACGAAGATAATACTGAGGTACCTATTAGATTTGATACTACTCGGATATTTCCGCCTCCGACTCCGAGTGGTACTTTTCGTGATGTAGCAGTAGCGCGTTATTTTAAAGGGCCAGAGGATGACACAGTGCGGATTTTTACGGTAATGTCTACAGCGCCGTTTTATGCAATGCTTTTTAATGATACTACAACGAATCCGCCGTTAAAAGTTGCAACAAGCGGCTGGCAAATTCATGGAAATAACGGCCGATTTATTGATTCTTCACCGGCAGGATTTTGGGGTGCAGCGGTTGGTGATGTTGATAATGATGATGTTACTGATATGGTCTATGGTGAAGCTGCAGCACCCTATCGGTTAATTAGAACATATTGGAACGGAATTTCTTGGAGCAGAGAAGTGATTACCACACTTAACGGGGCAATACGCGATATTGCAATTGGCGATGCTGATAATAACGGTGCACCAGATATAGTTGTCGCTGCAGGGAACAGCGTCTACCGGATCAGGAGAAGTGGGTCAACCTGGCAAAGAGACTCGTTGTACTCTGAATCCTATAGAATTAGCGGTGTTGCGGTTGGCGACTATAATCCAGCATATCCTGGGTATGAAATAATTGCTGTTTCTTATTCTCCTCAGGTCAGACGGATACATTGGACCGGTTCTAACTGGTTTATTTCACAACCGGCTAATTGGCCACCAGGAATAGTAAGATTAGATGATGTAGCAATTGGTGATTTTGATCCGGACTCTGTAGGTAATGAGGTAATTATCATTAATGGTTATAATTTTGAATCGTACGGTAATGTATGGATATGTTATTTTCGTGGCCAGTCTTTTTATTATTCTCCCTTAGGCGCATGGTTCCATTCAAGTGGTTGGGGACAAGAGGGTGAAGTTCAAATTGGTGATGTGTATGAGTTAAGTGGTGGTAATGAAGTGCTATTAGTTCCGGGTAATGCAACTGGAACTTATGCAGTACCAATGGTTTTATGGCGACAACGAACTTCTGCAGATAGTGTGATTTTTTGGATTCGAGCACTGCCCAATACTGGAGGAAATACCTACGGTATTGCAATTGGCGATGTTAATAAACACCGCCGGAGCCTTTCACAAGAATTAGTAATTACCGGGAACAACCGTGTCTATGAATGTGAGCAACGGCTACTGTATAATCGCGATATTGTTGCTCGAAGAATAAGCTTCGAGCCTAACTTAGTATGCGAGCGCGAGTCAGTAAGCGTAAAGTTTACTATAATGAATTATGGTTATCAAACTCAAGAGACAATTCCTGTTGCTTATGAAGTATTGGGGCGTATCGTTGTTGAAACTTGTTATACCCGTTTAACACTCGGCGACTCGGTCATATACCAATTTCGAAACAAGCACTACTGTCAGTTTTCTGGAGATGTTTATTTTAAAGCCTATTCTTGTTTAAGGGATGAAGAATATTTAAATGACGACACAGTGTATGCTTCACTTTCGGTGCGTACCCGGCTTGAAGGCACAAAAAATGTTGGTCCGGGAGGAGATTTTAGTAATTTAACTTCAGCGCTCAATTATTTTCATAATTCAATTATTACCGGCCATGTTACTTTTAAATTGACCGGACTAAATTATTTAAATGAAGCCTTGCCTCTTAAATGTTCATTGCCCGTTGCATATCGGGAAAGTATTTGGAGTTTAACTATAAGACCGGGCTATGCACTACGACCGACGATTCAAGGAAACAACGCCAATGCGATATTTGAGCTAGTAGAAATTTCACGAGTTACCCTTGATAGTTTAGTGATTATAAACACTAATAATACTGGAGCAGTAATCAGATTCCGCAATGGCGCTTCAGGGAATACAGTAGTTAATTGTAAGATTCAGGGAAGTTCCAGTGTAACTACGACCGGTGCTATTGCTTTCTTAGCCGGAAGTGCGACTCGGGGCAATAATAACAATTTAATTTCTAATTGCGAAATTACCCGTTACAGCAGTTATCCGTTAGATTATGGAATTTACTTTGCCGGTGGAACAGTCCCCAATGACAATAATATTATTAAGAAATGTAAAATCTATGACTTTAGAAATACTGGAATTTATCTTAAAGAAAACACCTATAACACCGTAATTACCGAATGTGAGATTTTTACTCAGACCCCACAAGTAAGTTCTTATCTTTGCGCAATTACTTGTTATGATTTTTCAGTTATCGGGACAAAAATTATTGGTAATAAAATAAAAGACCTCTATACCCTTCAGAGTAATTCCACTATTAAAGGCATTTATCTCTGGGAAGGATCTAACGAAGTCCCGACACTAATTGCTAATAATTTTATTATTCTTGATGGGGATATAACGCATCCTGATGCAACACTTTATGGTATTCACGAGGATACTTATTTAAACCGCCGGATAGATATTTATTACAATTCGATATATATCGGAGGATTAGGTCTTACTAATAACAGTAAGTATTCATACGGGCTTTATCGGAACTATCCGTGCAATATGAACTTTAAAAATAACATTATTTTTAATAACCGCCAACAGAGCAGCGGAACTGGAAGACACTATGCAGTTTATTGTGCCAATATTTATGGCACATTTGATTCCGATTATAATGATTTATATGTTTTTGGTGCTCATAATCAATACATTGGATATTGGGGCACAACTAACTGTTTGACTTTAAACGATTGGAAAAATATTTCAGGGCGTGATGCCCATAGTATTAGTAAAAATCCCAATTATGTTTCTCAGGGAGATCTTCATATTAATCCTAATTCTCCTTATGTTAACAAGAAAGCTATAAGCATTTCTGGAATTATTAATGATATTGATAATGAAGTACGCGATCCAATAAATCCTGATATTGGAGCTGACGAGTATATTCCGAATCCTCCCCAACCATTTGTGTTAATTAGTCCGGATAGTGCGGCAAGTTTAGTGCCAATTAATGGTAATCTAATTTGGCGGTCTTCGTTAGCAAGTGAATTTTATGAAGTGCTATTAGATACTATAAACCCTCCACAAAGAATTATTCGCAGCTGGTATTCGGATACAATCTGTCCTTACGAAACGCTTCTTGCGTTGAAGACTTATTATTGGCAAGTAAAAGCATATAATGACACTGTCCCTAATACTAAGGCTATTATCTCTTCACCGATTTGGCATTTTACCACTGTGCCTTTGCCGAATCCACCTAGTAATTTAAGAATCACCAATCTTTATGCTACAGCGATTGAACTTGCGTGGCGCGATAATTCTAACGACGAACTTGGTTTTTATATTTTACTTGCAACATCACCTACCGGCAATTATACAATTGTTGACTCCACTACCCCTAATGATACAATACATTTACTATCTAACCTTGGGCCTAATCAGCGTTACTGGATTCGTGTTGCATCTTACAATCAATATGGTTTTAGAGGATATGCGCAAACAGATACTATAACTCGTGCTCAAGTTCCCGGTCCAGTCCTACTTGATAGTATTAGTTACCGTAAAGTGAAAATGTTTTTAAATCCTGCAGGTAATCCAAGTTATACACGTTTTTGCGTAAAAATTAC
>JANXBB010000087.1 GCA_025061975.1 Caldifarciminota bacterium
TCATATTTCCACGGAATTTTTTTTGCCCAAGCTTCTTGACGTTCTTTTTCGAGTTCCTCGGGTAAACAATAACAATAATAAGCTTTTTTTTCAAGAAGTAATTTTTGAGCATAACGTCGGTAAATCTCAAGCCGTTGTGACTGAAAATACGGACCCTCATCCCAGTCAAGCCCAACCCATTTAAATCCTTCAATTATTGCTTCAACCGATTCTTTGGTTGACCGTGTAATATCAGTATCTTCAATTCGTAAGATGAACTTTCCTTCATGATGACGAGCAAAAAGCCAATTATACAAAGCTGACCGTACCAGCCCAACATGAACTGCACCGGTTGGACTTGGAGCAATACGAACCCGAACTGCTTCTTTCATAATAATTATACGATTATAGCAGGAAACTGTAAAAAATCAAGCCTGAATTATAAGATTTTAACTAGCGCCTTAAGACATGCTCTAATTATAAGAGCTTGAGGAATTGTTTCATAAATTTTACCTTGAGTTTCTACGGTTCGACATTCAACCGGACCGCAAATATCACAACATGGACTTTCGCCTTTTCGCGCTGAAAGCCACTTTTCTAACGGCTTGTTATTAATCAAGATCTGGTTCGATTTCAAAGGATCTTTTCTAAACTCGGCAAGTGTAAGCTTTTCTTTTTTTAAGGTTACTTTAATTCCCAAAGGCTTTAGTAATTTCTTTAGTAAAGTGTATGCTTTAATTAACTCTTTTTCAGTTCGACGGCATCGGGGACACGTTCGATTATTTTTAACAAGTCTTTGCCATCTTATATTTAATTCTTTTAAATTTTGTGCAATCATAGTAAATAGAGTTTTTCTAAATTTAGCATTTAAATTTATATTTCTAAAAACAACGGAGAGGGTGGGATTCGAACCCACGGCACGGTTTTACCCGTGCGACCGCTTAGCAAGCGGGCGCCTTAGACCTATCTCGGCCACCTCTCCATAAAATAATTAAATTCCCATATCGGAGGGCGGGGGATTCGAACCCCCATTCCCATTGCTGGGAGCCGGATTTCAAGTCCGGTGCCTTACCAAATTAGGACTAGCCCTCCAATTTCTAAAATCGTTCAAAGAACATTTATAAAAATAAGATACCAAATTTTTGGCAAAAGTCAATCAGTTTATAATTTTAAATAATAAACAAGAAAATAACCGCATAGGCAAAACTCACAATAAATCATTAGCTCTGCGTAAACTACTATTAGAATACCGCTCTCCTATATTTAAAAATTACAACTGAAAACATTTAAAAAGCAATGACACATCCAGCATAAAAAAGAAAATCTTAGTAAAAAGTCGTCAAAAATTTAAAAGCCATTGCGGAATTGATACTTTCTTCCGTGGAGGGGAGCGCTCAGTTAATTTTGAGGTATATTAGATAACAATTTGATTTTCAAAGTATTAAGTAAAAATTACCATTAAAATAAATATTATTTATAAGTAATATTTTGTTATATCGGTTTTTAGTAGTTGACAATTGATATTTTGTTGGTAATATATGAGAAAAGAAAAATTGAAACTTGTGAGGAAGCTATGAACTTATATGCAGTAGTTCTTGCCGGTGGTAAAGGTGAACGGTTTTGGCCGATGAGTCGGAGTAATTTACCTAAGCAGTTTATTCGGTTATTTGGGAAAGATTCTTTAGTTGTTGCGACTGCGAAGCGAATTGGTAAATTAGTTCCCATAGAACGTCAGTATTTTGTGTTATCCAAAAGCTTAAGTTTGATTTTAAAAAAACAGATTCGTATTAGTCGGAAAAATATTATTTATGAGCCGGTAGGTAAAAATACTGCGCCGGCAATTGGGCTTGCTGTTGCGTATTTAGAGAAAATAGATCCTCAAGGAACGGTAATTGTTTTACCGGCCGATCATATTATTAAAGATACTGATAAGTTTTGCAGGTGTGTTAAATTTGCTTATGAACTTGCGCAAAAAGATTATCTTATAACTTTTGGAATACCTCCAACGGCTCCGGAGACTGGTTATGGCTATATAAATATCAAAGAAGAGTTCCAGCGAGATAACGGTCTTTTGAGTTATAAGGTTTGGCGATTTGTTGAAAAGCCCGATATAAAAACTGCTCAAAAGTATTTAAAGAGTGGTAAATATTTTTGGAATAGTGGAATGTTTGTGTTTAAGATAAAGACGATTCTTGATGCATATAAAATTTGTCTTCCGGATTTTTATCGGCATTTAAAAGAGTATCAAAAGCATATTGGTACGAAAACTCAAAATGAGGCTTTAAATAATTTATATTACAATGCACCGGCAACCTCAATTGATTATGCAGTTCTCGAAAAAGTTTCTAATATTATTATGATCAAGGCTAATTTTTATTGGGATGATGTTGGATCATGGTTAGCATTAGAAAGGCATTTTTCTAAGGATTCCTCGGGGAATGTGATTTTGGGTGATGTAGTTAACTATAATACCCAAAATTCAATTATTGTTAATGATAAAGGGCTAATCGCAACTATGGGGATTGATGATTTAGTTGTGGTGAGAAATCAAGATGTTATTTTAGTGATGTCGAAAGCTCAAGCAATGCAGCTTAAAGAGTTAATAAAAGAGATCGCTAAAAATTCCAGGTTTCAAAAATACTTGTGAAGAAAATAATTTTAGCCACAAATAACTTACACAAAGTTCAGGAGATAAAGGAAATTCTTCATAATATTGACTGGGAACTTGTACCTTTGCCTCAACTAATAAAGGATTTTCATGTGTTTGAAGATGGTCAAAGTTATGCTGAGAATGCAATTAAAAAAGCAGAAAGTGTTGCACGCTATTTTAATCAAATAGCTTTAGGTGAAGACAGCGGTCTTGAGGTTGATGTCTTAAATGGCGCTCCCGGAATATTTTCAGCACGTTTTGCAGGTGAACCGGTTAGTTATGATAATAATATTAAGAAACTTTTAAACCTGCTTGAAGGAGTGCCGGAGGAAAAAAGAACAGCACGCTTTCGATGTGTTTGTGCTATTGCATTTCCTTACGAACTAAAAAAACCAACTGTGATTTTTGAAGGTGTCTGTGAGGGCAAAATTGCATTTAGTCTTCGGGGTAATCGAGGTTTTGGTTATGATCCGATATTTATTCCTCAGGGATACAATAAAACTTTTGCGGAGATGACATCCGAAGAGAAAAATCGAATAAGCCATCGTGCTTTGGCGCTTAAGAAAGTCGAAACTTTTCTTTGTGAACTTAAGGATATATAAAAATGCCGAAGGAGGGAGTTGAACCCTCACGCCCTTGCGGGCGGCGGATTTTGAGTCCGCTACGTCTCCCAGTTCCGTCACTTCGGCAAAATATTTTTTAATAGGATACTGAAGAATAAAAAAATGTCAATAATTTTATTTTGTTGACAATAAACTATTTTTGAGTAGTCTATTTAGTGTATGAGAAGTTTAACCCGATTGATTTTAATAAGTTTATTAGCAGTTTTTATAAATACTGCTTGTCGACATCGCTGTCCTTCTATTACACAATCCAGTGAAACTGAACAATGGCGAATGATATATCTTCAAAACAGGCGGATCGGATATTCTTATCTTAAGATAGCTAAAATTAAAGATGGCTATCAGATTACTGAACGGTTCCGTATGAAACTGGGAATGTTGGGAAAGTCTCAGGAAATTATTACTGAATTTATTGGAGTTACGGATTTGGAGTATGCGCTAAAGAACTTTAGTTATTTATTTAAATCACCAGATCAAAGTTTTACGCTTCTTGGTAAAATTACTGAAAAGAAAGTTATTTTAGAATCAGGAGATAATAAAATACTGTCTAAAGAAATTCCGTTAGCTACTGAGAACATTTATTGCAATGCGGTACTGGGACGACTTATTGCGCATAAGAAATTTAAAATACCATCAAACTTTACTGTAAAATTAATTGAGCCTACTGTTGCAACGATTATTGATGCTCAGTTAAATATTTTGGGTAAGGAGAAAATTGAAATCGACGGTCGGGTTCTAGAGCTAACGAAAGTTTCTTGTCAGATGCTTGGACTCACAAGTTATCTATGGCTTAACGAAAGCGGGACAGTTAAGAAAGAATGGTCATCGCCCGATATGATAAGTATTGAGACAACATCAGATGATGTATTAGCTCAAAGTTCACTAGCTGAACAGTTGGATATTTTGGATCTATATGCGATTCCAGCCGAAACAACAGTTTACAATCCCCGCCAAGTAAAATGGGCAGAAATTACTTTTACCAACTTTGATACTTCAGGGTTTAGCTTGCACGATGATTTTCAAAGAGTAACTAATTATAATCCAATCAAAATAGAAATAAACAGTAAATTGGAAATAAAAGATGTGCTATTCCCGATTGATGATAACCGCGAGTACTTAAGGTCGTCATTTTATGTGCAAAGCGAGCACCCGGAAATAATTGCTATGGCACGAAAGATTGTTGGAACTGAAAAATCTGCGACGCGGTGTGCTGAAAAGATTCTGAATTGGGTTTATAAAATGGTAAAAAAAGAACCAAGCGCAACAATTCCTCAATCTATTGAAGTTTTAAAAAAATTACGCGGTGATTGTAATGAGCACGCAGTACTTTATTGTGCTTTAGCTCGTGCAATTGGTATACCGACTGAGATTTGCGTTGGGCTTGTGTATCTTGACGGTAAATTTTACTATCATGCTTGGAATAAAGTATACTTGGGCGAATGGGTAGCAGTTGATCCAACTTTTGGGCAGTTTCCTGCGGATGCTTTACACATTAAATTAAGTGAAGGCGAACTTTCAGAACAGAGTAAGGTTCTAAAAATTATAGGAAAAGTAAAACTTAAAATTATTAGCTACAGATAGTAAAATTATTTATTTTCCTCTTGAGTTTTCACATCAGTTTCCGGACTAAGATATTTTTCAATTCTATAATTTTTACTTATCTCTTTTAAGAATTCTTGATATCTTTCTTTATCTAAATGTTGGCGTAATTTTCTTTGGATTATCGGTTTTACATCTTCAAATTTTTTGACGTAGGGTTCTTTTATTTCTTCTAATTTCAATATGATATATGTAGTATCATTTTGTTTGATCGGTTTACTTATAGCTCCGAGTTTTAGTTTACTTAAAGCATCTTCGATTTCTTTAGGCTTAGTCCCAACAGCAAAAAATCCCATATCACCGCCGGCATTTTTACTTGGAGCACGGGAATAGATTCGAGCTAAAGAATCAAAGGGGATTTTATTGACAACCGCTTGGTGTCGAATTTCTTGAGCTAAGGATTCTGATGAGACAACGATTTCTCGAGCTCGGAATTGTTTTGGAACTTTATATTCGGAGATGTTTTTCTGATAATCTGCTTTTAGGTCCTCGTCAGTAATATTAATTTTAGCTTCTACTTCGTTTTTTCTTATGGTATTAATTAAAATAGCTCGTTTTGATTCTTCAATTTGCTGAAAAACGTTATTTTTAAGCCAAAACTTAATCTTTTCAAGTTCCATAAGCCAAGTTTTTTCTAAAATTATTTGATCCAATATGCGCTTTTTACCTTCAGGAGTTTCAAATTCGGAGCGGTAAAATGGGGGTATTCGATTAAGATAAGTCGTTATCTCTGTCTGAGTAATTGGAATATTGTTAATAAACGCTACTGTATCTAAATTGTCACTAAAAGCATTATCAAAAATACGGATGTTATAAAGTTTTTTAAAATTATCAGTTTTCTCTTTAAACGTGCGTTCAATTTTTTCGCTGCGCAGACGATATTCAATTTCAGTGGCAACTTCTTTATATGAACGAGTAATTTGTGGTCGATGATCTAGGATCTTTAGTATTACATAGCCACCTTTGTCTTGTGAATAAATAGGGGTACTTAAAGTTTGCGGTTTTAACTTAAAAGCAATCTTCTCAATTTCTATTGGGTGAATTCCTTTTCGGAAATATCCCAAGTCACCGTAATTCTTTTTGGTGGGTGAAATTGAATAATTTAAAGCGATCGTATCAAAATATTCTTCGGGGGCTAAACGGAGTACTTGATATAGACTATCCGCAAGATTTTTATCTGTTACAACAATTTCTTTGGCCCGGACTTCTTCCGGTACTGTAAATTCAGATTTTTTATGTTTGCGATAATATGATTTTTTTTCCTTTTCGGTAATTTTTACTTTATTGATGATTTCTTGTTGATACCAATTCTGTAACATGGAATTTTTTCTCGCTTCACTGACTTGATCTTTAAAAGCCGTAGTTTGATGATAGCCGCGTTTTAAAGCTTCGCAAAAAAGTAGTCGTTCATTTATCATCTCATCGAGTAGTTCATTTTTCTTTTCAAATGTTTCATAAGTACCCGGTGCCAAACTCATGCGATCTTCAAATTCGATTCGGGTTATTGGGTAATTATCGACTTGGGCAACAAGTTCTTGATAATTCTTTTTAAAACAGCGTTCAATAGCATCAAGGGCATCTTGGGCATAAACTGATTTGTGGTAACGGATTGCAACCTGTTCAAACATTTGTGCTGCTTTTAGAAAATTTTCTTGCTTTTCATAAACTAAACCAAGCCGATAGTAAATATCGGCTGGCGAAATCTTTTTTTGTTGAGAATTTAGGAGTTGATTGTAAATACTTTCGGCCTTTTGATAGTCATTAAGTTTATCAAAATAGAGATCGCCAAGCTCTAGGAGGTAAAGAGGTTTTTCTGATTGTGAAGCTTTATCTAAAGCATTTTTAATTTTTTCTTCAGCAGTATAATATGCACCTTGCATGTATAACAACGCTAATTCATTAGTAAGATCTTTAATCGCAGATTTAGCAAAGACAACATTAATTGCAATAATAAAAACAATAAAGAATTTGATGCATCGCATAGCGCCTCCTTTTATGATATTATTAATTTTGTAAGTTGCATTACCGCTCCGGAAAGAATGGGGATTACTACATTATCGTTAACTTCGGTCGGTAATGCTTCAACAATTGTTGCAGTAATTGCCCCAATTAGGGCAACCTTAAATGATAAATTTATTCCGGGCAATTGAGGAATAAAATAAGCTAATAAGATACAGCTTATAAGACATGCTAAGGTTCCTTCAAGAGTTTTACGAAAGATTTTTTGATGCCCGAAACTCAATCCAATTAATGCGGCAACTGTATCACCGATTACTAAATAAAGTATTGCTAACATAAAAATTCCTCGGTCAGGAAATATTAAAATCGAAACAAAGGCAGCTAAAAGGAGATAGGTACCGCCGGTAAACGAATAATATTCCTTACGGCGGAGTAATTGTCCAAAAAGTAAAATAAATGGTCGTTGTACTGCTTGAATGTGGAGTCGGGTGTAATCAACTAATATGAAAATTGCAGTGACAATTCCTAAAATAATTATTGAATATGCTTTTGGTAATATATAGTAAAGACCCGGAATTAATATTGCAACTAGATGAACTAATTTTCGTGATACTTCAACTTTCAAAACTTAACACCTCCACTTAATTTATGAATATTGCCCAATTTCGCATCAGTTAATTGAGAGCTGAAGCCGTAGTCGAAATAGAGGTATTTGTATATAAAGCCTAA
>JANXBB010000089.1 GCA_025061975.1 Caldifarciminota bacterium
AATTTTTTTTCATTTATAATTTCAACACTACTTGACTTTTTTCTAAAGACAAATGCGCGTGGTACATGAGAGTGGCCTACGAAACAGATCTTATCGTCAAAATATTGAAATTGGTCTTTTGCATCATAAATATCGAAAATATAATTCCAAGCATCCGGTGATCCAGGTGAGGCATGGACTATAAAAGCTTCGTCTACTACAGATGTAAGTGGGAGAGAATTTAAATAATCTATTGATCTACAATCCAGCTGCTTTTTGGTCCATTTAATAGCAATTTGTGCAATTTCATTAAAGTATATAATATCGGTCTTGCCTAAAACTCCAAAATCGTGATTTCCCGCAACAGTAAAAATGGGAGATAATTTTAAAAGAACTTCAATACACTCATTTGGAGATGCGCCGTAACCAACAATATCTCCTAAACAGATGATTTTTTCAATATTTTTATCATTAATGTATTCAAGAACTGCATTAAGGGCTTCTAAGTTACTATGGATATCAGATAGAATCGCGATTCGCATATTTTTTATAAATAGCATCTAGAACACCATTGACAAAACTTGGTGACTTCTCGGTTCCGTATTTTTTAGCAATTTCAATTGCTTCATTGATTGCTACTTTAGGGGGAATATCTTTTGAATATAACAACTCGGAGCATCCTAGACGCAAAATTGCTCGATCAACTCCGGTAAGACGATCAAGAGTCCAATGTTGTAAAACTGTTTTTATAGCGTTATCAATTTCGTTTAGATTCTTTATTGTCTGTTCTGCAAGAGTAGTTAAAAATTTTTGGGCCTCGGGAGAGAACTTTTGGTGTTCTAATATCTCTGTTATTATTTTCTTAGGATCTTCGTTAACAATATCATACCGGTATAAAATTTGAAATACAATCTCTCGTGCTTTATGACGTTCCTTCATTTAACCATAAAAGTAAGACGCAGGTGCAACTGTGATAAGCTAACCCAATTTCGTAGTTAAATCAGCCATCTCTATTGCGGAATGGGCAGCTAAATATCCTTTATTGCCGGCCTTTGTACCTGAACGCTCGATCGCTTGTTCAATCGTATCAGCAGTTATAATTCCAAAAACTGTTGGAATTCCGGTATCATAATTAATTTTCGCAAGCCCTTTAGAAACTTCCGCGGCAATATATTCGGCATGCGGTGTATCGCCGCGAATTATAACACCTAACGCAATTATCGCCGAGTAGCGTTTAGTCAAAGCAAGTTGTTTGGCAATTCCAGGAATCTCAAAGCAACCCGGAGTCCAATATATATCGCAACCGTCAGCATTATGCCGTTCAAGACAATCTATTGCACCGGCAAGAAGCTCTTTACTTAAAAATTCGTTAAACCGTGAAATAACAATTGCAAAATATTTACCCTGAGCCGAAAGAAATCCTTTAAACTCTCGGGTTTGCATAAAATCCTCCTTTTATGATAATTTTTTTTCAATTGCTCCTAAAATATGCCCTAGTCGATCTCTTTTTGTTACTAAATATTTTAAATTCTGCTTTGTAGGTCTTATCACAATTGGCACTCGTTCGGTAACTTTAAGACCAAAACCTTTTAAACCAATTATTTTTCGGGGATTATTAGTAAGAAGCCGGATACTCGTTAAACCTAAATCACAAAGAATTTGAGCTCCAACACCATAATCCCTAAGATCCGGTTCGTAACCTAAAACTATTGCGGATTCAACAGTATCCAATCCTCGGTCTTGTAATTCGTATGATTTAAGCTTACCCAAAAGTCCTATTCCCCTTCCTTCCTGACGCATATATAGAAGCACAC
>JANXBB010000103.1 GCA_025061975.1 Caldifarciminota bacterium
ATAATTTCTCCTCCAATAAAATCTAAATCTCGTACTGAAAAATCGCGCGAACACATCCAAAAACCAATTGAAGAAAGCAAAAAAATTAAAGTCCCTCCGTATATCAGTGTTGCTGAACTTGCTAATCTTTTCGGGGTTTCGGTAGCAGAAATTATAAAGAAATGTTTAAATATAGGTCTTTTAGCAACAGTTAATCAACGATTAGATCCAGAAACAATTTTACTGCTCGCTGACGAGTTTAAATTAGAGGTTGAAATTGAAGAAGAGGAAACTATTACACCACCCACTACAGGCGAACTTAAAGAGCGGCCTCCAGTAGTAGTTGTTATGGGTCATGTTGACCACGGAAAAACTTCCTTACTTGATTACATAAGAAAAACTAAAATCGCCGAAAAAGAATATGGAAGAATTACTCAGCATATTGGTGCCTATTTGGTCTCTTATAAAGATAAAAAAATCACTTTTCTTGATACTCCGGGGCATGAAGCATTTACTGCGATGCGTGCTCGGGGTGCTCAAGTTACAGATATTGCGGTATTAGTAGTTGCTGCTGATGACGGGGTTATGCCTCAAACCATCGAAGCTATAAATCATGCTCGTGCTGCCGGTATTCCAATTATCGTAGCGATCACAAAGTGCGATTTACCCACAGCTAATCCCGAAATGGTAAAAAGTCAATTAGCCCAACATGGATTACGAGTTGAAGGATATGGTGGCGATACTCTTTGTGTTTTAACCTCGGTAAGAACCGGTTTGGGAATAGAAGATTTGCTAGAAGCAATTTTACTTTTAGCAGAAGAACGTAAAATTAGTGCAGTTTATGATGGGCCTGCAAAAGGTGTAGTGATTGAAAGCCGGAGAGATCGGGGACGTGGAAATATAATTACCCTGCTGGTTCAACAAGGGACTCTCCGGCGAGGAGATCCTTTTGTATGCGGCCCGTATTACGGCCGAGTTCGTGATTTACTGAACGAAAATTTTGCTCGACTTGAAGAAGCAACTCCATCAATACCAGTTCAGGTTTTAGGCTCATCGGGACTTCCTGAACCCGGAGAACGTTTTGAAGTTGTGGCGGATGAACGTACCGCTCGAGAAATTGCAACGCGACGAGAGCTTCTTAAACGTGCCACAAAGCTAAAAGAACACGCTGAATACAAACTCGGATTAGTTGAACTCCAACAAAAAATTCAAGAGGGAGTTGTCAAAGAACTAAAAATTGTTCTTAAAGCCGATACTTCCGGTTCGGCTGAAGCGCTAAAAGAAAAATTAGAAGGTCTTTCTTTAGACGAAGTCCGTGTCCGAGTAATTCACGCTGGTATTGGCCAAATCACAACTTCGGATGTTCTATTAGCTAAAAGTTCTCAAGCAATTATTATTGGCTATCATGTAAACGCACTATCTGAAGCTCGAAAAATTGCCGAACAACATGGCGTCGAAATTCGTCTTTACCGAATTATTTACTTGGCGATCGATGAGATTCGAGCTGCAATGCTAGGACTACTTGAACCTGAAGAAAAAGAAGTTTTAATTGGAAAAGCCGAAATCCGCCAGATATTTATGATTCCTAAAATCGGTCCAGTAGCCGGGGTGTATGTTACTGAAGGAAAAGTAACTCGTAATGCATTAGTCAAAATCATAAGAGGAAACCAGGAAATTCAAAAGAGCAAAGTTATCTCTCTCAAAAGATTTAAAGATGATGTAAAAGAAGTAGAAACAGGCTACGAATGTGGCGTAGGTATCGAAAATGCAGCTGATTTAAAAATTGGTGATATTTTAGAGTTCTATGTTCTTGAAAAAGTGGCACGTAATTCCATTCCTCAAGAGACCCCAAGTTAAAAGTAATTATGTCGGTCGGGCTTTTAGTAGTAGATTGCCACATTGAAAACGGATTTTCCCTTAAAGATAAACGGAAGGTTTTATTGGGGTTAACCAAAAAAATAAGAGAAAATTTCAACGTTGCAATCGCCGAGACCAAATACCAAGATCTGTGGCAAAGAACAGAATTATCAATTGTGTTGGTAAATACAAATTACAAAGAAATTGAACGCAACTACGAAAAAATTATTGAATTCATTCAAAAGGACCCCCGAATAAGAGTTCTAAATTATGAAACAACAGCTTTGTATTAACAATTCCAAAACAGTGGACAAAATTTTATTGAACGCATTACAAGAAGATATCGGTAAAGGCGACATCACCTCTGAAACCATTATTGATAAAAATCAGAAAGCTCGGGCTGAAATTGTTGCAAAAGAAAAAGGTGTCTTGGCTGGGGGCGTCTTTGTAAAACGTTTGTATAAACTTCTCTCCCCGTCGATCAAGGTTCATTTTATAAAAAATGACGGAGATGTAATTAAAAAAGGCGACATTATTGGAATTATTACCGGTAACGCACGAAAAATCTTATGCGGAGAGCGAGTTGCGCTTAATATCTTAGGTCGGCTTTCGGGTATAGCTACTTTAACCAGAAAGTTTGTCAAACGGGTTTCTGGTACTAAAGCGACAATTCTTGATACTCGGAAGACGACTCCTAATTTCCGTTTTTTTGAAAAATATGCAGTTGGTGTTGGAGGTGGAAAAAACCATCGTATGGGACTTTACGATATGATTCTAATAAAAGACAATCATATAAAATTAGCCGGCGGCCTTAGTAATGCAATAAAAAAAGTTTTACTGAGGCATAAAAGAAAAATCCTATTTGAAGTAGAAGTAAAGAATTTAGATGAACTTAAAGAAGCGTTATCTTTTCGCGTACCAGTAATAATGCTCGATAATATGAGATTAAGCGATATAAAAACCGCGGTAAAGCTCGCACAGGGCAAAGCTAAGCTAGAAGTTTCTGGAGGTGTTAATTTAAATAATGTTCGAAAAATTGCTAAAACTGGTGTTGATTTTATATCAGTAGGTATGTTAACTCATTCGGCTCCAAGTCTCGATATCTCGATGAAAATTAAATAAGATTATATATCACCTTGACATTATCCGCGTAATCTTTATACTAAGATTAACATGTCTGTTCATATAGTTTTTTATTCAAAATCAGGTAGAACAAAGTTAGTCGCTAAAACCATACAAACTTTTCTAAATGCGACTTTAGAGGAACTAATCGACCATAAGAAACGTAGCGGCATATGGGGATTCTTAACAGCAATTTTTGATGCGCGTTTTAAAAAACTCACTGTAATCTCCCAAGTGCAGTATAATCCTGGTAATTTTGAGTTAGTTGTTATTGGTACACCAATTTGGGCAGGAATGCCGGCACCAGCAGTTAGAACTTATCTCATTCAATACGCCTCACAAATAGATAAAATCGCTTTTTTCTGTACCCACGGAAGTTCTAGCCCCGAAAATGTATTTAAAGAACTTGAACGAATTGCTGGTAAGGTTCCAATCGCCACATTAGCTATATCCTCTAAAGATTTTAAAACCAATAAACTTTTAGAAAAAGTTAAAAATTTTGTCGAAGCTTTAAAATAATATGGGAACTGTAATCGAATTCGACTACTTACAAGAAATTGAGAAACGATTGCCGCCGATTCTTAATCGCAAAGAAGAACTCGAAAAATTACTAACTAATACAGAAATTTTGTCTGACTCAAACAAAACGTTAGAACTAACAAAAGAATACAAAGAAATAACCGAACTTTTGAATAACTTCGAAGCGTATAAAACAACAAAAAAAGAACTTGCTGAAGCTCAAGAACTTCTTCGCACAACCACCGATGAAGAACTAAGGGAACTGGCTGAAAAAGAAATATTGCATCTTGAAAAACGCATCAAAGAATTAGAACTAAATATTCTTTATAAGTTAATGCCCAAGAAACCGGAATGGCAAGGAAACTGTATAGTAGAAATCCGAGCCGCAGCCGGTGGCGAAGAGTCAGCACTGTTTGCATTAGATTTATTTCGGATGTACACAAAATATATCGAAAAAAAACACCTAAATTATGAAATTCTTTCCTCGCGACCATCAGATTTATCGGGCTTTAAAGAGATAATATTTTCGGTCGAAGGCAACGAAGCCTTTCGATATTTCCGTTTTGAAAGCGGTGTTCACCGAGTTCAACGAATACCGATAACTGAAGCATCAGGAAGAATTCATACATCAACTGTAACTGTTGCAGTCTTACCTGAGCCAACCGAAATTGAACTAAAAATTGAACCCCAAGAATTAAAAATTGAAGTGTTTCGAGCTAGCGGCCATGGTGGCCAACACGTCAACGTTACGGATTCCGCAGTTCGAATTACTCATATTCCCACAGGAATTGTTGTCTCCTGTCAAGATGAACGCAGCCAAATAAAAAATCGGGCTAAAGCTATGAAGATACTCCGAGCACGTATCTTAGAAGCTAAAAAGAAAGAAGAAGAAGAAAAAATTGGCGCACAAAGAAGAAGTCAAATCGGAAGTGGCGATCGGGCTGAAAAAATCCGCACGTATAATTTCCCACAAAATCGAGTTACTGACCACCGAATTGGACTTACAGTATATAATTTAGACGAGATTTTGGAAGGGGATTTAGACTATATAATCAAACCCTTAGAAATGAGCGAAATATTAAAATTCCTCGAAATTAAAAAATGATCACTTACCGGGAATTAATCAAGCAAGCTACAAAATGGATCAGTAAAACTGAAGCCGAATATCTTCTTGAGGCATTATCGCACAAGAAACGTTATGAACTGTATTTAAATGATGCATATGTCCCGTTAGGAATTAACAATCACTTTCGACATTTGCTTGAAAATCGTCTAAAAGGAACACCGATACAATATCTTGTTAAGACTGCATATTTTTTGGATTTTGAACTCTATGTTGATAGCCGGGTTTTGATCCCTCGATTCGAAACCGAAGAATTAGTGATAAAAACAATAAACAAAATCCGAGATAGCAGATTAACTCCTAATTTTATCCTTGATTTAGGAACCGGCGCAGGAAATATTGCAATTGCCCTTGCCGATGCGTTTCCTACAGCGCATATTGTTGCTACGGATATTTCTCAAGATGCATTAGCAGTAGCTAATTATAACATCAAAAAATATAAAATGGAAAAGAGAATCTCTTTAATAAACTGTAATTTGTTTGAATTTTTAAAAACCGACTCGTATCTTTTACCTCCAACATTTAGGATAAGCAATTTCAAGTTTGATGTAATAATCTCTAACCCTCCTTACATTCCTTCAAATGAGTTAGCTAAACTTCCTACTTCGGTTCGTAATTATGAACCCCGAATAGCATTAGATGGTGGAGAGCAGGGCTTTGAAATAATAAAAAAAATAATCACCGAAGCTGAAAATTATCTGAATCCTAATGGTTTTCTTGCTTTAGAAATCGATCCGCGTCAAGAAAGATTAATTGCTAATACAGTGAAAAATGCTACTGTAAGATTTGAACTCGACCTTCAAGAAAATATCCGATATGCGTTTATTTCTTATTTTAGTTAGCTACATTCAAAAATTGTCATGAAAGTTGGTCTTGTAGTTAATTATAAAAAAACCAATGTTCAAAAAATATTAAAAGAACTCCTTAGCTACTTTAAAACAAAAAAAATCGTTCCATTAATCGAAAAAGAAGGTGCAATAAAACTCGGATTTAATAAATACTCTGCAACCAAATTAGATCTCATAAAGCAATCCGAATTAATCTTAGCAATCGGCGGCGACGGTACATTATTACGAGCTGCGCACATTGTAAAAAACCATAATATCCCACTCTTGGGAATAAATCTAGGGAGTTTAGGATTTCTAACTTTATTTTCTCCTAATGATGCTTTAAAAGCGATTGAAAGCTTTATCAATAAAGAATGTCTTATTGAAAAAAGGATGGTTTTAGAAGTTACTTTAGGGCAAAAAAAATTCTATGCATTAAACGACTGTGCAATTAATATGGGGCCATCGTGTCGAGTAATTGAGCTTGTTTTATTAAGTAATAAATCTTATATCTGTCGCCTAATCGGCGATGGCGTAGTGATCGCAACACCAACCGGTTCTACTGCATATTCATTATCATGTGGTGGCCCTATTATCTATCCTTCATTAGAAGTCATAGTAATTACTCCAATCTCCCCGCATATTCTTTCCGGTCGCCCAATAGTTATTCCGAGTACTGAGCATCTTGTTGTAAAACTTGTCTCCCACAATGAAGATGCGATATTAACCGTTGATGGTCAGATTCGAAAAAAACTATCTCCGGAAAGCGAAGTTGAAATTCGCAAAGCTCAGTTTAACATTTTGTTAGTAACTCCCTCTGATAAATCTTATTACGACATTTTGCGCACTAAAATGAAATGGGCTGAACGAGAAATCTCTAGTTTCTAAAAACTCATCTCCATGAAAGAACTTAATAGTCAAAATAAATTAGAATTAGGAAAAATTGCTACAGCACCGAACCTTTTAAGTCTTTCCCGGCTCTTTCTTTTGCCGATTATTTTGTTTTTCTTAGCAACTGCTAATTACTATTCTGCGACCGCTTTTTTAGTTCTATCTTGGATTACTGATGCATTAGATGGTTATATTGCTCGGCGCACAAATCAAGTAACAAACATTGGAAAAATTCTTGATCATTTAGTAGATAAAGTTTCTGTAGGATCAATCTTTGTTGTCTTAGTGTTAACTAAATATTTCCCATTTTGGCTTGCAGGGTTAATTATTGTTCGTGATACGTTAATTATTATCGGTAGTATTATCCTAATTAAAAAAAGAAAGTTTTTATATTCCTCAAATGTTTTAGGTAAATTAGCCGGTTTCTTCTTTGCACTTCTGATGCTTATTTATATTTTAGATATAAAATTCATATTTATAAAAAACATAATCACTATTCTTACAAGCATTTTAGTTATTGCCTCCTTCTTTTATTATCTCATAATGTATTTATCAGCATTTAAAACCAATCGCAATCAAGTATTATCGGATATATTGCTGTTGTAAATTACTCCATTAAATCCAGCAGCAATTTTATAATATATAAAGGCCTCTTAAAAACTTGTAATCAATAATTTTTGTCAAACTTACCGGTTAACTTTTGATATAACGAATGCTCAAACATAAACAGCGTTATCTGAGCTGTTATAAATCCTGGATAATCTTCCCTTACATAGCTCAAAACATCACACATGAGATCTTTTATTAGCTAGTGGTTTATAAGATCTAAAGCTTCAATTAAAATGTACGCGCTTGAATAAATCTTTTAAAAGCTCCAATTTACTTTAAGAAACAGTTGCAAAACATTTACTGGAAGGTATAGGAAATCGTATAGGAGCTGTTACCTAACTGTCTTCAGTCTTAATTATATTTTTAGCGCGCAATGTGTTGCTTTACTCTTTCTATATATATTTATAGATGCACAAAATAAGGTTAAGGGTAAAATTGTTAAAATCGTTGATAACAAAATATTTTTGGCTAATAATTAAAACATCCTAATTTTTTAAAATAATTATCAACACGATCTTATAAATTTAACTGCAAGGAGGTTTAATTAATGATCGCGTAGCAATCAAAGGAACTTGTGCAGCTCAACTGCGGAGTCTTTCCGGACTCTTCCGATACAAAAAATTAATATTTGAGGCTCCTGTAAAAGCTTATGAAGGCGCAGATGCGTTTGATTATGTTAAAAAACTCTCAATTAATGAATGAGATTTTTACTCTAAACCAATTGATAAGTAATCTCTTGTTAACTTTAACTTATGTGTTATAATTATTCAGTAATTATTAACTTTTCGCGAAGTTTCTGCCCGTCGGCGATGAGTTCACAGAAGTAAATACCAGCTGGTAAATGATTTTCTCTTCTCCAGTTAACTTCATATATTCCTGGATTGCAGTTGCCGTCAAACAACGTATTAACCACTCGACCGTTAATATCATAAAGTCTGAGAACAACATTAGAGGTTACAGTTAATTGCCATGAAATTTTCGTCTGATTGCTCACCGGATTAGGTTTGATAAACAATCTAGATATTTTTGTAGGTTGGGGAATATTGCTTTGTATGGTTTGAGTAATGTTCTTCGAAACAATTGCAGGTAACATATCCATAAAGTAATAGCGACGTACGCAAGTATTATTTTCCGCTATCAAATCAATCCCAGGCCGAGTCTCAATCCATGATTTAATTTTATACCACCCGGGTGTTGATGGAGTAAATCCTGAGGAAAAAGGTAAGCAAAGATATGATGTCTTCGGGATTTCACGATCTAAATATCTTGAATAAACTAGGGCATTATCACTTTCACGAAAGATTTGTACCCTTGCTCGGAAAGGAATACTCGCTAAGTCATAAGAACCGCTTGTAATAACTGAGGCAACATTATAAGTCCTAAATGGAAGGGTCTCTATATGCTGTGGAGTATATTCTAACAATAATCCTGTCCAGTTCATCTGTAAATCGGCAATATTGCACTTGACTGTAGTCTGTTTAAGTAATATATTGTTTGCAGATACCATATCGTTAGGAGTTGTAACTTCAGCGATTACTTCGTGATAAGTCGGGTCGGCAATCCAATAAGCATCCCAGAAAATAGGTTTCCAATTACTTGGAGCTGTTATAACAGATGTTCCGATTGGAATCTCTGTTGACCATTCATATACTTTAACAATTATCGGAACATTGTGGCGACCAATTGAACAATAAGAAATCATTTTTATCGGATAACGCCGAATTGTTAATCTTATATTCACAGGTGTCATTTGAGGTATGTGAATACCGTTATTAACTATAACTAATGTAGGATAATACTCAGTATTTGCGAAAATTGTATCTTGAGGAACAAGTATCTGAGCGACTCCTACGTCGTAGTATTGCACCGTAAGTGTTTTATATGCAGCATCATTTTCTGGTAATTGATCACCAACTAATTCAGTTGAGCAGCTTGCTACATAATTACATGGCTGAGCAATCCATGCTGGAAAAGTAACTGTTGTCTCAGCGTTTGACTCAAGATTTTGAATCAATATAGCTTCATTATATAAATTGCCGATCCTAAACCGCACATTAAAAGTTTCGGTGAATGCTCCAAAATTCTTGATGCGCACTCGAGGAGCAATAGGACGACCGGCAAGAACAGTATCTGGAGGGAATACAATCGTAACAACTCCAACATCATGCGCAGGAGGTTGAATTTCGGTTGTACCACGAACAGTATCATTTTGGGGGTTATTGTCTTGAGCTAACGTTGTATAGGCTAAAAGATTATAATTTCCTAATACAGCAGTCCATGGTTCAAAGTTAACGATAAGAGTTTCTTGGGGTGCAAGATTGTAGATAGTTTCACAATCGGTGTAGATATTGCCAATCCTCATTGTTACCGTAAAAGTTCGAGGGACATCACCAAAATTTTTTACTTTAACCTTAGGCACGATAACATTTCCAGCAAAACCGATCGGCCCGGGTTTAATTATTGACAACACACCAACATCCCAAATTTCGGTTCGAAATTTCCAAACTTGTGAGTATGTTGGAGCATCAAAAACTTGTTCGGTATCATTTAGAGCAACAACTTGCCAATAGTAAGTCTTATTCGGTAACAAACTGTATTGATAAGTAGTATCAGTTTGGGTACTAATCAACATTGAAGGTGGCGAATCAACACTCAAATAAAGATTATAAAACTCCGCTAGCAAGGAACGTCGCCAAACTAAAGTTCCAATCAATGGTTGCGTAACTGAGCCATTCGTCGGACTAACAAGATCAAACTGTTGAGGTGGATATGGAGTATATTCATCGGCACCTATATCTGGGCGAAGTGGATGGCGTGATTCGTTATCAAAATCATCAGAGACCCAAGACAACGGTACTGCTCTGCGATTAATTGGCGACAAAACACTACGTGGAATGTGTAAATCAGTGGTACTCGTAAACATTGGATCTGCAGAAATTGAACGCTGATCTTGCCCGGTAGCAGTCTGCCAAGCACTAAGAGTTAAGCGATCACTATTAAGATAACCTAAAACCCCAGCCGGACCCGAAACATAATAATCGTTATAATCAATATTAGTAAAAGCACTAGCAGGAGCTTGACTGTTAATTGCATAGCTTTTATCGGTTGTGCTATTTGTATTATCAAAACTATTAACAAAAATATTATTTCGAACATCTAAATCAGCCGCTGTAGAAGTAATAACCGCAAACGCAGCGTGAACTGTTGCCGAACTGTATCCGGCCATTGTTCCTGATAAATAAACACTATTGTTATTGACTTTAACACCTCCAGTCGCGCCTTCAACACCAATTCCGATTCCCCAATAGGTCGTAGAAGCATCTGAAGTAGCTTTTATGTCAGAAACAAAATTATTTTTTATGATAATGTTACTTGCTGGGATTCCGGTATTAACATGAATTCCTCGAGCTCCATAGCCTCCGGTATTGGTATTATAAATTCCCGTAACATTGTTTTTCTCAACTGTTACTCCGGTAGTAGTTGAGAAAATATAAATACCATATGGCGCACTACTATAACTTGTTGAAATTCCCGTAACGGTATTTCGAGACAAAACAATGTTGGTATTTGCGATACCTGATGATACTGCAATTCCTCTTGGGGCTCCCGTAGAAGAAACAATCGGACCAATTATATTATTAACAACAGAAGTTGTACGAGTATCTAATGCGAGCCATACACCCGTTATATTAGATGCATCACTAGTATTGAAATTCCCGATGTTGTTATTAGCAATTAAAGAACGCTGTATTCCTTGGAAATAGACCCCAACTAATCTAATCGCATTAGTTCCTGCGGTATTAAGGTCATTGCCAATTATCCTAACACTACTTCCGTTACTTCCAGTTACCGGATCGGCACGGACATAAACCCCAATATAAGCTAACTGAATACTGTTATTCTCAATTGTGATATCATTAAAGTATCCAGGATTACCAATCACAACTGCACTGGTTGTATTGCTTACATTAATTATTATGCAATTCTTTATCGTAACCCCAATAGTCGGTGTGGTCGTTGCCGGCGCAATTGCTATTACTTGTGGTGAAGTTGTACTGGTATTTCGTATTGTTAAACTACGATCAGTGCTACCGGAGTTTGATCCATCAATTATTATGTAACTTGAAATTATTCGGAAAATCGGAGCACTTGCTACAGATCCGGAAATAGTAGCAACAATACCGGTATTCGGTCTAATTGTTACCCGATTTACCGCCGTAGGTTGAAATTCGTTGCGCACATCTATTGTTAACGGATAGGTTTCATTCGGATAAGTCGGATCAACTAAAAGAAAGTTTGTCGGTCCGTTAACACCACGCAGATTAAGATCAGCAATTGCCGCAGTAATCGTCGCATATACCCCATCAATCCCTTCAGGAAATTTTATATCCGGATTTTCTGATTTTTTTACATATAAGTCTCCAATATATGGTTGACCGTTTTCCATCGGCACCCAAACAATTTCTTCGACTTCTACTAATTCAGTCCGCATCGTAAGTTCTACGTCATCAGAAGTTAATACCGGTTTGCTTTTATCAGTAAAAGGAACCGACGAGCTAATTACAGGCACCTGCACTTCTCGTAGAACTTTTTGGGTTCTCTTTTCAAAGTATATGTTTCTTCCGGCCAGTTCATTAAACATTGCAAGACCTACTGTATAATTCCCTGAAAGCGGGGCTGGAGTGACAACATAGAAATTGGGAGCTGACGGTGCTGTTATTGGATTTACTGATACATTACCTGAAGAATCACATGCCCTTACATAATAGAAAACTGTATCTCCGACAGTAACACCACCTAAATTTGCAACATTTATTGTAAAGATCCACGGTGGAGCAAGAAGAGAATCAGAAAACCAAGGACCACGATTCTTGTTATAATACAGTGTCGGTCGACGCCCGGGTTCAACGGATACTCCGGAAACTAAGTCAGTAATTGTCACTGTCAATGTTCGGTTACCCGTAGAACCTGTATAAGGTAACGGTGTATAAGTAATTACCGGCCCAAATTCATCAATTGGTGTGCCTGAAAATTCATCAGCTCCAATATCAGGCATTACGTTAGTATTAATTTTACTAGAACCAACTCGCGGTTGTCCATCAATATCAGTAGTAATCCAGGAAATAGGCTGAGCTCCGGACTCAAGTCTTGTAGGTATTGCTGGATTAATATGTAAATCTGTGGCACTTACAAAATTTACAGCTTCGGTTACCGAATACCAATCTCGAGGCATAACCCGTGCTTTATACTGAGCAAGAGTTTGGTCCGCGTTTGTCCCGTCATAAAAGATTAATCGCGATGCTGACGGTGTGCCTGCATAAAAGCAGTTGTTATTAGATGTAGTTGCATAAGTTGTAAGTGTTGTCGAACTTCGACGATAAGCTACAGTTAAACCGGTGCCATTGGGTGTTGAAGTGTTAACAATAACATTGTTACGCATATCTACTGTGGGCGTTGTGGAAGCAAATATTCCGGATGTACCAAAAGTTGCTCCAGTACTTGTAGCGTTAATATAAATACTATTATAATAGAGATTCACTGCAGTGCCGCCAGCAATATTAATTCCGGCAATTGCGGTAGCTGAACTGCCCGATGGTGCATTTAAATTTGAAATGGAGTTATTGTAAATATTATTAGAAGTCCCTGTAGAAACATGTATTCCGTAAACAACTGGTGAACCAGTAGTCGTCGAAGTCAAACTGTGAATTATGTTATTGTAGCAATAAGTTGTACCAGTTCCGCCATTAAAAATTCCGTAATTTGTAGTACCACTGGTTCTAAGTTTCCGAATAATGTTGTTATATACAGTGGGATTGGTTCCGGTAAAATAAAGCCCGTAAATTGTTCCACCTGAAACAATACTGTCAACAATATTATTGTAAATTTGATTAGTGGTTGTGGAAAGAAATGTTAAGCAATATGCAAGTCCGGTACCCCCTACAATATTAGAAATTACATTACCCGAAGCTACACGATTCTGAGAAGTAGTAGTATACGAATAAATCCCATAAAAGACTGAAGTTCCTGCAAGATTAATATTTGAAAAATTATTATTTAAAAGATATTCAGTTCCACTAGTTGGCGATCCAAAGTTGTAATAGCCGTAGAAAGTTCCTGAAGATGCTGTACGGTTAATTATACCACTTGTTATGTTATTGCTTACGACAATATTAGGTGTTGGGTTAGAGTTAAAAATTAAATAACAAGTACCTGTTGATGCAATTCCATTTGATGCGAAAACATTGTTTGTAATTGTTACCGAAGGATAGGTTCCAGTAGCATAGAGAAAATAAATAGCTCCTGAACCCCCAGTAGCTGACAGACGTATCGAATTATTAGCGTATACTAATGGATTAGTTCCTCCGGTTGTTGAGTATATACCGGATAATATACCGGATGTGGTAGTTAAATCAACAACATTGTTGGTAATTGTTCCGCCACCGTTAGTTGTGGTTGTATTCATTATACCATAACCCGCAGCAGTAAAATTAGCACCACCATTTGCGGTATTTGAAATATAGTTATAACTGACTTTGGGCATTATCTGATAAATCATGTATATTCCGTAAGCCTCAGCTGCCACATTACCAGCATAGTTAGTAATAGAATTACCAACATTTGAGTCACCAATGACCGGATATAAATCAGGATAACTAATATTGCCTCGCAAAATAATGCCCGTAAAGACATTTTGAATATTATTACTCAAAATCCTGAGATTTTCAGTCCGTCCACTATCCGCAGTGATTGTAATTCCAGTTGCAGAACTCGGTAAAGATGCAGCATCGTTGTTTGATGCGTAAATTCCAACAACAAATTGGCTGGTACCTTTAGTCATTATGATATTGGAGTTTCTTATTGTAACATTTTTACAACCATCAGCCGAACTTCGTTTACGCAAATAATAACCATACTCAATTCCGGAATTTGTAGCATTAACATCAATGCCGTCAAATGTAATATAATCTCCACCGTCTATTATAATTACTGCATCACCTTGTCCACCAAGAATTGAAGTGCTAATACTTCCCGCATCGGTTCTGCGAACAATTGGATTAGGACCAGGACCAGTCTTTTGAAAAACAATAGGTCTATTTGGGGCTCCAGTTGCAGTAATCGGGGGCAAAATTTCAACAAATGTCTGTCCTCCGGGCACATTAAATGTCACGCCACCGAGTCCGACAACACTGGCATTTAAGTCGTTAATTGCTGCAGTAAATGACGGATAAGTGTCCTGAGCAGTAACTCCACTCACAATATATTTTATTCCTGAAATTGCCCTTTGAATATAATAAGAATAAGGCACGGATGGAGGAATTGTTCCAGGTGGATTTACACCTCCACCACCGGGTGGCGCAGTCCTAACTAAAGGCGGCGTTGAAACATCTTGAGCGGCAATATAATATTCAACCAGTGTTCCTTGAGGTTGACCCGGAATCATTGCTTGCCATGTATCACCAGCTACATTAACCATTGTTACTGCGGTATAAGCACCGGGCGAAGTTCGATAATAAAGCCGCGGTTGATTAGGCGGCGGTGCGATACCGATTGCACTGGTAATTACCGCACGAACAAGACGCGGCCCTGTTGTCGTATCACTTGAAAGCGGCGTATGAGAAATTGTTGGATAAGGAATCATAACAAACGCATATATCTGACCGGTAGCCGGCTTGGTGTTGATGGTGTTGGTCTCAATTGTAGAACTTACATTCGGTGTCGGACCAGTACCATCTAATGAAAGAAAATTACCCGGTCCGGTTCCAACGGCAGTAATTCCAATTGAAGCACTCCCACTGACAACTGCTCCAGCTTCTTGACGATATATAAATTCAATCTTACCGCCGGCCTCATATAATTTTAACTGAAACGAAATCACCGGAACAGTTGCAGTATAATTCCAGGCATAATTTAACCATTCCGCAGTAAAAACCCGATTCGGCGCAGTGCCCTCTGTTTTATAAGAAAAAGTCCCAAAAGTTTCTTGATCTAAATCGTCCCATAGAGGCGCTAAAATTGGCCGCGGTGTACCTGAAGTAAGATCATTAGTTATAAGCGGACTTGAAAGTGTTTGGCCTAAAACAACGCATCCATTAGTTGTAGCCGAAAGCATTGTGTAGCCAACTCCTAAATAATTAAAGGTAAATCCAATCGGAATATTGTTATAATATCCATCGTCCAAACTTCCACCTGATAATGGTGGCACAGTAGCACCGGTTAAAGGAGTAAATGTCCCCATTGACGGTACAAATGAGTAATCTGTAATTGCCTGAGCACTAAGCTGAGTACTTATTAATATTGCGCTTAAAATAAAAATGTATATATTTTTTTTAATACTGGGAAGCACCATTTAGCCCTCCTGTTTAGATTATTATTAAATTTAACACAAAAAAACAAAAACCGCAATTAAATCGTCAACTAAATAATACCAACAAATAAGAATTTGTCAAGAGATATTTTTAGAAAAATAATTTCGTTGCAATTTTTACAAACACCTAATGATGTGTTTTCTAATAATGCCCCTTAAAATTTTTTTACCTTTATTGGTGTTTTGTGCATCTATATAATAAATGAGAACAATGAGAGTAATGGTTAAAATTATTAGGGTTTTATTAGAAAGATTTGAAATAAGAAAAGGCAGGTGATTTGGAATAAGGTATTTAGGGGG
>JANXBB010000136.1 GCA_025061975.1 Caldifarciminota bacterium
TACTTCATACTCACTATAATAAGATGCACAAAAAACCAAAAACAGGGAAAAAATTTTTATATCGGTTTATTGACATTTGTAGTTTTATGAGTAAAATTTATATGTTACATGAAACAAAACTCGTTAAACTTAATTGACCCCCTAATAAACTCAAATTATGAATCAATGCGTGAGATAACCGATGAAGAATATAAAAAATTTATTAGTGAACATCAATTTGTAGTAATTGAAAACACAAAAGTCCCTTTAATTCAAAATCATATAATAACTCAATTTGAGCCCGAAAATTTTAAATTAGAAACAACTACTGTTTGGTCTTTTCCCGATCGGGGTGATTGGGCTACTCATAAAGGTGATTATCGTGCTAATTGGTCACCGTATATTCCACGAAACTTAATTTTGAGATATACCGATGAAAGTGATTTAGTTCTCGACCAAATGGTCGGCTCAGGAACAACTTTAATTGAATGCAAACTACTAAATCGCCGCGGGATCGGTGTTGACATTAATCTTGATGCAATAATGATAACCCGAAACAGATTAGATTTTAATTATAAATACAACCCGGCAATTAAAACTTATGTAGGAGACGCCCGAAATCTCGATTTAATTGAGACTGAAAGTGTTGATTTAATAGCCACTCATCCCCCATATGCAAGTATTATAAAATTTACAAACAACCGAATAAAAGGGGATCTTTCTTGTGTACGCAATATTGATGACTTTATTCAAGAAATGCATAAAGTTGCCAAAGAAAGTTATCGAGTTCTAAAACCCGGGAAACATTGCTGTATTTTAATAGGTGATACCAGAAAAAGAAAACACTTTGTACCAATAACTGCTCGTGTATTAGAAGTTTTTTTAAGAATTGGATTTATCCTACGAGAAGACATAATTAAACTCCAGTGGAAAATGAAAAGCACAAGAGAAAAATGGCGAAGCTCAAAATATGACTTTTTACTACTAGCTCACGAACATTTATATGTTTTCAGAAAGCCAGAAAAGAATGAACGCTTAACACCTTACAAAAACAGCAAAATTTGGAAATTATAAGGAGTTATTGTGATTAAAGTTGGCGATTATTTACCTCGAACTAAAAAAAGAATTCTGGAAATAATAAACCTTTCAAACCACTGGTTGTTAGTAAAAACTGAAAATTCAAAATCGAAACGTGATTTTAAAGTTAGGACAATAACTGATACCATCAGGCTTAAATATTATACTCCAAAACATGCCCATTTTGCTATTGATTTTTATGGAAAATATTGCCGCAATCCCGAAAAATCTAAAAAAGTTTTTCTTGCGCTCATTGAAGTATGGCACAAGATACCAGTAAATAAAGTCCTCGAAAAATATCAAGAAACAACCACAGGATTACCAGGTTATACTTTAGAGTATATTCTCTATGCTATGAACTGGATTTTAGAGCAAGAAGATATTAATTTTACTAAACGAAGTGACAAACTTCAAAAGAAATTAGATGAAAAATTTAAGTCCGTAAACATTTCTGTCCCAAAAAATCGCAAGGGAAGCCAGTTAGCTGTGTCGATATTTTGTGATATTTTTAAAGGCATTCATCCAGTAGAAGCGCTTCTTCAAGCTAATATTGATATTACACCTAAATTCAGACAAAAATTATAACTGTAGTCAATACCTATTTAAAAATAAGAATATTCCTGTATTATTGACATTTGTAGTTTTATGAGTAAAATTGTTATATTTAACTATGAAATTTATAAACCCTAACAAGGAGGCATAAATGCCAGTACCAAAACGTCGTCATTCTCGTCAGCGGGGCCGAAAACGAAGAACTCACTGGAAGCTTGAGCCCCCAAAACTTGTTGAATGTTCACATTGTCATAACGTAAAACTTCCGCACCGAGTTTGCCCGCATTGCGGTTATTATGATGGTGAGGAAGTACTTGTGGTAAAAAAGAAAGAAAAATAATTTTGGATGCCAATTAGAATCGGCATTGATTTAATGGGCAGTGATAATGCACCGCAAACTGAAGTTTTCGGTATCTGTCATGCAATATCGGAATTTACTGATGTTAAAATTATTGCGCTGGGCAAAGAAGAACTTATAAAAAATTTTCCCCAACTTAATAATTTAGCAGTGGAGTTTATCAATGCTCCGGATGTCATTACAATGAACGACTCCGCGATTGAAGCCTTGCGTCAGAAACGAAACTCCTCAGTAGCTTTAGGCATTAAACTCTTAAAAGAAAAAACCCTTGATGTGTTTTTAAGCATGGGCAATACCGGAGCGATTATGGCTTATGCAATCTCTGAACTCGGCACAATTCCTAATCTTGATCGACCAGCTTTAGCTAGTCTATTTCCAACGCCCAAAGGGAGTTCGGTGGTTATTGATATTGGGGCTAATGTTACTGTAAAGCCAATAAATCTTTATCAGTTTGGAATTTTAGGTTCCATTGTCGCTCAATATATTTTTAATAAAGCACAACCCGGGGTTGGACTTTTAAACATTGGAACTGAAGAAAATAAAGGCCCAGAAATTTACGAATCAGCATATAAGCTTCTTAAAAATAGCAAACTAAATTTTATCGGCAACCTTGAAGGTTATGACATTCTTAAAGGCAAGTGTGATGTAATTGTCTGTGACGGTTTTGTGGGTAATATAATCTTAAAGTTTGGTGAAGGTGTTGCCGAAACCTTAAGTGAACTTTATAAAGAATATCTTATATCTAAATCAAAATATCGCTGGCGCCGTTGGGTTTCAAAACCAGTGCTGCTGGAATTTTTATCGCGTATGAACTATGAAGAATATGGTGGCGCTTTACTTTTAGGTGTCAAAGGAGCAGTAATTGTTGGGCATGGTCGGTCAAGTCCGATAGCAGTTAAAAATGCAATTCGCACGGCAATCTCAGTTGTGAAAACTAATATTACAGAACGCATTGCTCAGGAATTTAGTAAATTAAACTAAAATTAATTTATGGGCAATAAAGTCTTTTATTTGTCTTTATTTATAGCGCTCTTTTTAGTCTTTATTGGAAGTTGCGAGAAAAATTCGGTAGGTTATGAAGAACTTGAGCGCCAAATTAGTCAGCCGGAGTATCTTGAAGCCAGAACAACTCTCACTGGACGTTGGTCATATCGAAAATATATCCCCTTAGGCAAAAGTAGTGTTTTAGTTTTAGGAAGAAATTTAGCATATGAATCCCGGCTCCTTTTTGATTTTAGCTTTTCTGATACTATTGCCGTAGAATCAGTTATTTCAGCTCAACTAATTTTATACACCAAGCTTGCATTCCCGGTAGCTTTTAAGGTGTATCCGATAAAATCTTCAAGTCCGTGGAAAGAAACTTATACAACTTGGACCCGAATGGATGATAATGTACCTTGGGATAGTGCCGGCGGTGATTTTTATCTAACTCTGTTAGCTCAAGGTACAGTGAATGCTGAAAGTACCGTTATAAATCTTAATTTAAGTAAATTGGACACAATAATAAATCATTCTCGCGGACTAATAGTAATTCCGGATACACAAAGCAATGGTTTTGCTGCAATCTATGCTAAAGAGTTTGGAAGTAAACAAGCAAAACTTCTCTTACAGTTTACTAGGACCAAAAAAACTTATTTGATAAATCAAGATGCTCATATCATCTACACAACTCAAGAACTCGGAGCTCAAGATTACCTAATCGGTTGTGGTGTGCCTTACCGAACACTCCTTAAATTTGATTTAACTTCATTACCCCGAGAACCGGTAACTATTACTCTTGCCGAACTTTATTTACCAATTGATGAAGAGTTTAGTATTTTTGATACCCTAAAGATTGTTGCAAAAAAAATTACGGATTCAATGCCTTTTTCTGAACTTACAAAGTTTGACAATAGTGCTCAAGCTTCTGCTGATTATTCGCTCCGGCAGGATAGTGTTTTAATTTTAGATTTACAAAGTCTTGTCCAATTTTGGAGTATCAATCCGGATTCGAATTTTGGACTGATCTTATGCACCGAACCAGAAAATTACGGTCTTGGACGCTTAAAGATTAATCCCCATGCCCCAGGCATTCGTTTAAAAATTGGCTATATAAAAGCACCTCAAGGTAGGTTTTAATGAAAGTTTTGATTACAATCGGCTCGGTGATTTTATTATTTAGATATGGCTATTCTCAATCGTTCTTCGCAATGAAGGGTTTAGGTGAAGAATGTCTTTCAGCTGACGCTTATGCTCAAAGTTTAGGTAACCTTTCAGCTTTAACTTACGAAAATCCTGCAGGATCCTTTGACCTCAAAGCAACTCATATTACAGGCACATTAGTCAATAATTTTGTTTTAGGAAAAGAAGGCCGAAAAACGCGGCTAATTACCGATATTCGTCCCCAACTTATGCGCTTTAAGTTTCCAGTAGTTAAAAGACTAAAACTTGGTTTTAAACTTAGTGAAGTCTTTAATCAGAATTTTGAAGTCTATTCTGATAGTATTCCGCATGGCAATTATTGGGCACGGCGCTATATCAAAGGTTTTGGAGGAATCTATAATCTTTCCAGTTCGTTAGGTTATGAACTTATTCCCCAAACTTTATCAGCAGGTATTGAATATGGTAAACTTTTAGGTGCAAGTCTTGAAAATTGGAAGTTTGAAATCTTAGGAGGCAGTAATCTGACATCGGATACAGTATTTAATTATTACACCGGACAAAACCTCAGGTTGGGCATATTAGTTAACTATCAAAACTTGATTTTAGGATTTATTGTTGAAGACTTGCTCAACTTAGCGGTAACTGAAAAGATTGTAAGTCACAATACCGTAGTTTCAAGTAACGATAGTATTAAAATTAAACTACCGCGCTCGGTAAGTTTCGGCATTAGTTATCAGTTTAGTAATGCTCGAATTTTTAGCGAATGTTTTTTTAGAAACTGGCGGAATGCAACTTTAAATAATAATTTACTAAATTACGAAAATAGCTTTAAGGTTGCTTTAGGTTTTGAGTATTTAGTAAATGAACGTTATCCAATAAGAGCTGGGACTCATTATTATCGCTCTTATATTAAGGATCGCACACGCACAAATATTACCCAGCTTGGTCTTAGTTTAGGAAGTCGGATTAGCCTCCCCAATTTTGGGGGAATTGATTATAGCTTAAAATTCCTCCATCGCTACGGTCGAATTCTTAAAGAAGATATCTGGGGTTTTACTTTAAGTTTATCATATGAAGAATTATTTAAACGTAGAACTAGACGGTGGGGTAGTTAGGTATTATTTTAAATATAAGACTTTGCCGGTTTTAACCTCATCTGGACTTACAATCCGATAAAGATAAGTGCCCGAAGGTAAATTCGCTGCTTTAAAATTATAACTAAAATTATAAATACCCTTTGATAAGCTCAGTTCATTAAAGGTTATAACTTTTGCGCCTAATGCATTATACAGTTCCACTTTTACTTTACCAGCTCGGCCAACTTTTAAACTAATATTAAGCTTATCTTTAGTTAAACTGGGATAAACTCTAAAAGCCTCTAAGGTATAGGAAGATGTCTCTTCAGTAATTGCTGCGCCTGCTTGAACAACAAACTTATAATAGTGACGTGGGGCATGATTCGGTGAGTTTCTTTTTACCCCATGGGTGTTTTTGAAAGTAAGATAATAGCATACGGTGTCATTTAAATTTTGAGCTGGTATATAACCAACATAAACTCCAGGGCTATCAGCAACCGCAACCAATGGTGCCGTATATCTTTGAGTATCAGAATTAAGCCACCAGATAATCATTGTTGACTCCGGAATAATACTCGCAGAACTAATGACTTGTGCGCGAATGCGCGAGGGATTTATTGTATCATTAACTACAGTTAAATAGCGATGTTTAATATGGAGATAGCGGCGTGACGGAATCTGCATGGTAATACAATGTATCGCACCACCTGAACCAGACATAGCTTGACA